>CAIOSO010000049.1 GCA_903860985.1 uncultured Flavobacteriales bacterium | reverse complement strand
TGCAACAAGTTCAAGTTACACAGCAAGTGCAGCAGGAAGCTACACATTGACAGTAACGAACAACAACGGTTGTACAGCAACAAGCGCAGCGACAGTAGTAACAGTGAATGCATTACCAACGGTAGCAGCAATCACCGGAACGACATCAGTATGTGCTGGATCAAGTGTAACAGTAGCGAATGCTACCACAGGTGGAACATGGTCAAGTTCAAACACAGCGACAGCGATTGTTAACTCATCTACAGGATCAATAACAGGAGTAAGCGCAGGAACAGCGACAATCACATACACGTTTACAAACTCAAACAACTGTACAAACACAGCGACAGCGACAGTAACAGTAAATGCCTTGCCAACAGTAGCAGCAATCACAGGGGCAACGAATGTATGTTCTGGATTAACCACGCAATTGGCTTCAGCAACTACAGGTGGAACTTGGTCTTCAAGTAACACAGCAGTAGCAACTGTTTCTGCAACAGGTGTTGTTTCAGGAGTAACCGCAGGAACAACGACAATCACTTACACTGTAACAAATGTAAATGGATGTACAAGTTCAGTATCAGCAACGGTAACAATCAACGCTGGAACAACTGCCTCTATTACAGCAGCAGGTGCAACTAGCTTCTGTCAAGGTGGTAGTGTAACATTATCAGCAAATACAGGTGCTTCTTACTTATGGTCAAATGGTGCACAAACACAAAACATTACGGTAACAGCAGGTGGTTCTTACTACGTGACAGTTACAAATGCAAGTGGATGTTCAGCAACTTCAACAGCTACAACAGTAACTGTGAATCCATTACCAACAGTAGCATCAATCACCGGAGCAACAAATGTATGTTCTGGATTAACTACTCAATTAGCTTCAGCAACAACAGGTGGTACTTGGTCAACAAGTAACGCAGCGGTTGCAACAGTAAGTTCAACAGGAGTAGTAACTGGAGTTACTGCAGGAAACGTAACAATTACCTACACAGTAACGAATGCTAACGGATGTACGAATACAGCAACAGCAACAGTGAATGTGAATGCTGGAACAACAGCTTCTATCACAGCAGGTGGTGTTACAACGTTCTGTCAAGGAGCTAACGTAGTGTTAACTGCAAACGCAGGTTCAACGTACCTTTGGTCAAATGGCGCACAAACACAAAGCATTACAGTTACAGCAGGTGGTTCTTACTACGTAACAGTAACAAATGCTAGTGGATGTTCAGCTACATCAACAGCTACGACAGTAACAGTGAATCCACTACCAACAGTAGCGGCAATCACCGGAGCAACAAATGTATGTTCTGGATTGACAACACAATTAGCAACAGCAACAACAGGTGGTACTTGGACATCAAGTAACACAGCAGTAGCAACAGTAAGTTCTACAGGTGTAGTTTCTGGATTAGTTGCAGGTAACGTTACAATTACTTACACAGTGACAAACGCTAATGGTTGTACTTCAAGTGCTACAGCAAGTGTGAACGTAAATGCTGGAACTACAGCATCGATCACAGCAGGTGGCGCAACAACATTCTGTCAAGGTGGAAGTGTAACATTAACCGCAAACGTAGGTGCTTCTTACTTGTGGTCAAATGGTGCTCAAACACAAACAATCACAGTAACAACAGGAGGTTCTTACTACGTAACAGTTACAAATGCAAGTGGATGTTCAGCAACATCAGCAGCAACAACAGTAACAGTGAATCCATTACCAGTAGCAACAATCGTTGCAAACGGACCAACGTCATTCTGTCAAGGAGGAAGCGTTACCTTAACTGCTGGAACGGGTGCTGCTTACTTATGGAGCAACGGTGCAACAACACAAGCGATTAACGTAACTACTTCAGGTACATATTCAGTAACATTGACAAACGCAAGCGGATGTACAGCAACTTCATTACCAGTAGCTGTAACCATTTTCGCTACACCTACAGCGACAATCACAGCTGCAGGAGCAACAACGTTCTGTCAAGGTGGTAATGTAACATTGAATGCAAATGCAGGATCTGGTTACTCTTACCAATGGAATAACAATACAAATAACCAATCATTGGTTGTATCAACTGCTGGTTCATACACCGTAACGGTAACAGATGCTAATGGATGTTCAGCAACATCTACAGCAACAGTAGTTACAGTGAATGCATTACCAATAGCTAATGCGATCACAGGAACAACTTCAGTATGTGTTGGTTCAACAACAACATTGGCGACAACAAGCTTGAATCCAACTTGGTCAACTTCGAATTCAGCAGTAGCTGTCGTAAGTGCGACCGGAGTTGTAACAGGTGTAACTGCAGGAACAGCAACAATCACTTACAGCATGACAAATGCGAATGGTTGTTCAAATACAGCTTCAACTACTGTAACTGTGAATCCATTACCAACAGCAACAATCGCTTCAATTGGTAATACAACATTCTGTCAAGGTGGAAGTGTAACCTTGTTGGCTGCGAATGCACCAGCAGGTTCAACATATGCTTACCAATGGAACTTGAATGGAGCGGCAGTGGTAGGAGCAACAGCAAATACATACGTAGCTTCAACTTCTGGAAATTATACAGTAACGGTAACAGCAAACAACATCTGTACGGCAACATCTGCCGCTAAAACTGTAACAGTGAATGCATTGCCGATCTTGGCTGCAAATACGGGTTCTGCTTCAGTTTGTCAAGGTTCAACAACAACATTGGCGAATGCACAAACAGGTGGGTCTTGGTCAAGTGCAAATAATGCTATTGCAACAATCAATCCTTCAACTGGTCTTGTGACAGGCGTTGGTGCAGGAACGGTTGCATTGACTTACACGTATACAAACGCTAACGGATGTACGAATACAGTGAATACAAACTTCACAGTGAACGCGCTTCCAACATCAGCAATTACTGCGAATGGACCTACGACATTCTGCCAAGGTGGAAACGTAACCTTAACAGCAAGTACCGGAACAGCTTACTTATGGAGTACAGGAGCAACAACAGCGTCTATCGTTGCTAGTGCATCTGGAAACTATGTAGTAACAGTAACAAACGCAAATGGATGTTCTGCAGTGTCAGCGCCAATCACGGTTACCGTGAATGCCTTACCAGTAGCAACAGTTACAGCAAATAGCTCGACAACATTCTGTGCAGGTGGAAGCGTGACATTGGTAGCATCAACTGGAGCTTCTTACTTATGGAGCAACGGAGCAATTACACAAAGCATCACTGTAACGACAGCTGGTACTTATAATGTGATTGTTACAAACGCAGCTGGATGTAGCGCAACATCAGCAGGAACAGTGGTAACTGTAAATGCATTGCCAACTCCAACAATTTCAGCGAGTGGTGCAACTACATTCTGTCAAGGTACGAACGTAACGTTGACAGCAAGTGCAGCAGCATCTTACTTATGGAGTTCTGGTGAAACGACTCAATCAATCATCGCAAACGTTGATGGACCTTACTCAGTAACGGTTATTAACGCTAATGGATGTCAAGCAACTTCAGCTAACACGAACTTGGTAGTATATCCATTACCAACAGTGGCAGCGATTACAGGTGCTAATGCAGTTTGTGAAGGATCAACAGTTGTTCTTGCAACAACAACAACAGGTGGTACTTGGACATCAAGCAACAATGCTGCGGCAACAATCAGTTCAACTGGTGTTGTGACAGGTATTGCAGCTGGTAACGCAATGTTGACTTACACAGTAACAAATGCAAATGGATGTATCAACACAGTAACTGCAGCAATGACAGTGAACGCAGGTACAACAGCAACGATCTCTGCATCAAGCGCTACAACGTTCTGTGCAGGAGGAAGTGTAACATTGACTGCAAGTCCAGGTGCATCTTATTCATGGAGTACTGGTGACTTGACACAAAGCATCACGGTTTCAACTGCAGGTTCATACTACGTGAATGTAACGAACGCTTCAGGTTGTACAGCAACTTCAGCATCAACGCAAGTAATTGTGAATCCACTACCGGTTGTTACAGCAATCACTGGTTCAACAGAAGTGTGTATTGGAGCAACGACACAATTAGCAGATGCAACAACAGGTGGAGTTTGGTCTTCATCTAACAATAACGTAGCAACGGTTGACGCAACTGGATTAGTTACTTCGGTAACTGCTGGTTCAACAATCATTACATACACAGTAACAAATGCAAACGGATGTACGTCAAGTGTATCTGCAACAGTGAATGTGAATGCATTGCCTTCCGCTTCTATTGCAGCTAACGGTTCTACAACGTTCTGTGCTGGTGGTTCTGTGACTTTAGTTGCAACAGCTGGTACAAACTACTTATGGAACAACGGACAAATTACTCAAAGTATCACAGTTGATACAGCGGGTACATACTTTACAACCGTAACAAATGCTGCTGGATGTTCAGCGAACTCAAATGCAATCACTGTAACGGTGAACGCACTTCCAACAGCGGTAGTAACTGCAAATGGTCCGACAACGTTCTGTCAAGGTAACAACGTGTTACTTACAGCAACAGGCGGAACAAGTTACTTGTGGTCAACAGGCGCGACGACTCAGTCAATCTTAGTTTCAACAAGTGAAAACATTCAAGTAGACGTTACAAACGCTAATGGATGTACTTCAGCAGCTGCAAATACAATCGTAACGGTTCTTCCAGTAACGGTAGCAACAATTACAGCGAATGGACCAACAGCAATCTGTTTAGGTACGAACGTAACGTTGTCTGCAACAGCAGGAACAGGCTTGACTTACTTATGGAGTAATGGTGTAACTACGGCTACAACTCAAAACATTACCGTAAGCAACGCTGGAACTTATACAGTGACGGTAACAAATGCTTCAGGATGTTCATCAACAGCTACTCAAACAGTAACAGTGAATGCAAATCCAGCGGTTACAGTTACTGCTAACGGACCAACATTGTTCTGTCAAGGTGGAAGTGTAACATTAACAGCAACGGGTGCTGCTTCTTACCAATGGAATACTGGAGATTTCACTTCAAGTATCACGGTAAGTACAGCAGGTAGCTACTTTGTAGTTGGAACAAGTGCAGCAGGTTGTGAAACAACTTCAGCTACAACGGTGATCACAACAAGTACAATTCCAGCAGTAGCAGCAATTACTGGAGCAAACAATGTGTGTGAAGGTGGTACAATCAACTTGACAAGTTCTACAATCAACGGAACATGGACAAGTACAAACAACTTCATTGCAACAGTTTCTAACTCAGGAATCGTAACTGGTCTTAACGCTGGTACAACAACGATTACTTACACAGTAACAAACGGTGCTTGTTCGAATGCAGCAACGGCAGTAGTAAATGTATTGAACAACCCAGTTGTTCCAATCATTACTGCAAGTGGTGCAACAACAATGTGTCCTGGTGGAACGGTAATCTTGTTCGCTTCAAATGGCGCTAACTACCAATGGTCAAACGGACCATCAACACCGTTCATTACAGTTAACCAATCTGGTGACTACGCCGTAACAGTGACGAATGCTAGTGGATGTTCTGCTACTTCATTACCAATCAATGTGTTCATCGGGGATAATACAAACCCTGTAATTGTTCCTGCAGCGAACATTACAATGGCTCCAAACTTTGGATGTGACGCAATTGGAGTAAATTTAGGAACACCAGTAGCAACGGACAACTGTTCAGTGGCAACGGTTTCTAATAATGCACCAGCGATTTACCCATTAGGTTTAACAACGGTAACTTGGACAGTAGTCGATGGATCAGGAAATACATCAACAGCAACACAATTAGTGAATGTGGTTGATAACATCCTTCCAGTGATCAATGTGAACGATATCACAGTAATCGTAAATGATAACGGTTCAACAACCATTACATTCAGTGATGTAAATACAGGAACAACGGATAATTGTGGTATTGCATCCATGACATTAAGTCAATATACATTCGGATGTGCTGACATTGGTGACAATAACATCACAGTAACAGTAACAGATAACAACGGAAACGTAGCAACGACAACAATCGTCATTACAGTTGTAACTTCTGGAACAGATACGGATAACGATGGTACGTTGAATGCATGTGACTCAGATGATGACGGTGATGGCATCGATGATGTGAACGAAGTAGTTGGTGATACGGACGGAGACGGTATTCCAAATAGCTTGGATGCGGATGACGACGGAGACGGTATTCCAACAATTATCGAAGGAACAGCTGACATCGATGGAGATGGAACCCCTAACTACCTTGATTCTGATAGTGATGGAGATGGAATCAGCGATGATGATGAATGGGACTACTTCGGACTTGGTGAACCAGGACAAGATTGTGACAATGATGGAACGTACGATTTCTTAGACATCGATCTTTGTGGTCCAGTTATTCCAGAAGCGTTCACGCCTAACGGAAATGGATTCAATGATAACTTTGTGATTCCTGGAATCGAAGGGTACAAAACACGCAGTGTTTCAATCTATAGTCGTTACGGTACGCTTGTTTACGAAAGCAATACGTACAACAACGATTGGAACGGTACCTTATTGAATTCATCTACACAAGTGCCAGATGGAACGTACTATTACATCTTCACATTTGACAATAATGTAATTGTAAATGGATATGTATATATCAACCGAGTTCAAAAATAAAATTCATAGATAAAAATTGATATGAAAAAGACAAATAGCATAATCGTCGCATTAGGAATTGTAATAGCTTCTTTTCAAGCGCTAGGACAAGATCCAAACTACAGACAAAATCAGTTCAATGCGCTGATGCTGAATCCTGCTCAAGCAGGCGCAAATTCTTACAATGACATATCCACCCTCGCGAATGCGCAGTGGGGTGGATTTAAGGGTGCTCCGAAAACAATGACCCTATCCGGAAACTTTAATATTTTAAAGAATTTTGGATTAGGTGCTACCTTGTTGCAAGACGAATTAGGTCCAGTGAAAACAACACAATTTTCAATCAATGGTGCATACCATTTGAAATTGTCAAATACGTGGAGATTGTCCCTTGGACTTCGTGCAATTGCAGGAAGTACAACCGTTAACTTAACGGATTTGTATATCACTCAACCGTTTGATCCAGACATGATGTCTAACCTTACAACAGGTTTAACATTCAACGCTGGATGGGGAGTGTTATTGTACCACAAAAACTTCTTTGTTGGTGCAGCTCAACCGCGCGTTGGTAAAATGGACTTCCTTGATAGAAACATGCTTTTGTATGTAGACAATCGTGGTGGATACCTTGGTTACATGGGTGGAACAATTCCATTGAACGCAACTTGGCAATTACGTCCTAACGTTGTCGCTAGATACATGGAGGGTTTACCTTGGACAGTTGATTTAAATGCCATCATGACGCATAAAATGGGCTTGGACTTTGGTGTAAGTTACCAATTGAACAGCGCTATTGGTGGAATCGTTGGATACGATATCAACAACCGTTTCTATTTAGGGTACTCTTATACTTTCCCAATGTCAAACTTGAATAAGGTGACTGTTCAGTCTCACGAAATCGCTTTGCGTTGGAAATTCAATAATAACACAAGTCGTTGTCAAGGACCCCGTTTCTTCAACTGATAAATAGATACTAGCTGATGCGCTTTGTTTTAACCACTATTCTTGTTTTTCTTGCTGCAGGTTCTATCTTAGCACAGCAGGACGTACAATTAACACCGGCTTGTTTTAATACATCTTTTGATGATTTTGGAACAAGAAAAATCGGGGATAAATTGTATGTGTTGTCGGCTTCGAAAGATCCCTGTGAGGACATCATGATGGACCCATACACCAAAAAACCGTATTCTGATTTATACGAAGTGGATGGTTGTAAAACGAAGGATGCAAAATTAGTGAGCGCTGAAACAAAAGGCTTACTCAATGTGAATTCATGTTATTTCGATGGACCAATAAGTTCAAATGCTGCTGGTAACCTATTATTTTTTACCAACAATTTTGGCTCCAATGAATACGAGAAATTAACCATTCATTATTCAACGAAAAATGACAAAGGAGAGTGGTCGAAACCTGTTCCTGTTCCATTTAACAATGACAACTATAATGTAACTCACCCGTTCTATGACGAAAAGAACAAAGTGCTTTACTTTGTTTCGGACATGCCTGGTGGTTTAGGAGGAATGGACATCTATCGTGCAAACTTCGACGGAAAAAAATTCGGGGATAAAGAAGTGGTTCGCTACGTGAATTCTAAGGGTCATGATTGTTTTCCACTGATGTTTGACAATAAGTTATACTTCACTTCAAATGCGTTTACGACCATTGGAGGATATGATTTGTTTGTCATGGAGAACTTTGAAGTCAAAAATATGGGAGATAAATTTAACTCCAAATATGATGACTTGGCAATCATGTTCAACGACAAAAAATCGGGGTATATTACATCGAATCGCGCAAACAATGGTGTGACAGATGATATTTACGAGTTCAAGTTAATCGATCTTTTTGTTGATGTTCAATTGGCTTACGTTGTGAAGGATAAAAATTCTGGTGAAGCAATTTCAGACGTTTCTGTGAAAGTAGTGGATGATTCAACTGGATTAATTCTTTTCCAAGGAACAACTGATGAATTAGGGATTTTCTTACAAACATTAGATAGTATTCCCGTAAATGCAGTTAGAACGCTCAAAATATCCATGGAAAAAGATGGATACGTATCAAAAGATGTGGCATTTTCTATTACTGCCAAGGACACCAACAAAATCAATGTCGCTGATTTAGTAGACTTAAATCTAGAGCCGCTTTCTATCGATATGATCATTAATGAATTACTTGGACTTAAATCGATTTACTACGATTTCGATAAAGCAGATTTAAGACAAGATGCAATCATCGAATTGGATAAGGTGGTTGCCTTCATGAATAAACATGCTAAAATCGATATTGAGTTAGGTTCACATACTGACTGTCGTGGACCGAAAGTGTACAATTTAGATTTATCGAATCGTCGCGCAATGTCTGCAGCTAGTTACGTTAAAGCCCGCATCTCTAATCCAGATCGAATTTCTTATAAAGGTTACGGCGAAACGATGATGAAAGTTGATTGTCCTTGTGAAGGACGCATTCGTTCGAAATGTTCAGAAGAAGAAAATCAGTTAAATCGTCGCACAGAATTTACGATTAAAAGCTTGAACATTTCTACTGGAGGGAAAAATGTGAAACCAAAAGTGGGTGTTGCTCTTCCGTCAGAAGGGAACAGAAACTTTACCTTTAATGTAGACGATCAAGCTGATTTTAGAATTACACCGGTAACGGAGGAAAATGAAGGATTGATCTTCCGGGTTCAAGTGGAAGCTTCAGCAGTTCAAATTCCAAATGCTACCGTGAAATACAATACGCAAGATGTATACGAATACCAGCAAGAGAATTCGTATAAGTACTGTTTAGGAGGAGCATTTAAAACATTGAAAGAAGCGGTCGCATTTCAAGATAAAGCGCGCCAAAATGGATATGCACAAGCATTCGTTATTGCTTTTAATCAAGGTAAACGCATCACCATTGAGCAAGCGAAAACATTGTCCAAAGAATAGTTCTAGCTATATCGTTCTTTCGTGAAATCTAAACTTCCACAGGTAGGTACAACCATCTTTTCGGTCATGTCCGCACTGGCAGTAGAATCTAATGCGATTAATCTTTCTCAAGGATTCCCAAACTTTCCAATTGATGAACACTTATTAAAAGTGTTTAAGGAACAAGCTTCCTTACCTGTTCATCAATATGCTCCCATGGCAGGGCTGCCAAAGTTGCGTCAAGAAATAGTGGTTAAAATTAAAGAACATTACGGGCGTCAACTGGATGAATCGGACATTCTAATCACGGCGGGAGCCACGCAAGCAATCTTTGCTACGATTCAAGCGCTCGTTCATCCAGGAGAAGAAGTAGTTATTTTGGATCCAAGTTACGATTGTTACGAAAGCCCAGTTTTATTGTCCAACGCAAAACCTGTTCGGATTCCGTTAACAATGGATTTTTTACCCGATTGGGACCGTATTCGCGCTGCCGTAAATAAACACACTCGTCTACTTATTACAAATAATCCACATAATCCAAGTGGACGCGTTTGGAATGAAAATGATTTTCATGAGTTACAAAACTTACTAAACGATTTTCCAAATCTTTATGTGCTTTCGGATGAAGTCTATGAATTTATCACCTTCGAAAAAAGCCATATTTCAGCCCACCAAATTGAAGGCCTAAAAGACCGCTCGATCATCGTTTCATCTTTTGGCAAGACTTTTCATATTACGGGTTGGAAGATCGGCTACTTATCAGCCCCAGCAGAATTGATGAAGGAAATTCAAAAGGTCCATCAGTTTTTAGTGTTTTGCGTGAATAGTCACGCTCAAGCAACCTTGGCGAATTATTTGCCAAATAAAAACCTGCATGAACTCGGTTCATTCTATCAGGAGAAACGCGATTATTTTCGATCCCTTTTATCGGAAAGCCGTTTTCAATTGCTCCCCTCTGAAGGATCTTATTTTCAAGTAGCATCTTATGATGCAATATCCGATGAAAAAGATGTCGATTTCGCCATCAAATTGACTAAGGAAATTGGCGTGGCAAGTATCCCCCTTTCTGTCTTTAATGCCGATGGAACAGACCGTAAATTAATTCGCTTCTGTTTTGCCAAGGACCAAGATACGTTACGTTTAGCCGCTGAAAGATTATGCAAAATTTAAGAATCAGTATCATCCAATTGGATCAGGCTTGGGAAAATATCCCGGCAAATCTGAAGCACATTGAAAATCTGCTTGAGGCACTTCCAGATACAGACCTTATACTTTTGCCTGAAATGTTTCATACTGGATTTTCCATGAAATCTTCACTCGCAGAAGAATGGAAGGAAAACACGACGCTAAGGACACTTCTTGAATGGGCGAATAAATACCAAGCCGCTATTTACACTTCTCTAATGGTTCAAGAGAATTTTCAATTTTTCAATCGCGGGGTGTTCGTTGAACCATCCAAAAAGATCTCCATTTATGACAAGCAAAGGTCGTTTGGACTAGGAGGTGAAGACAAGGTTTACACTGCTGGAACTTCAGAAACCATTGTATCATACCAGGGATGGAAATTTAATTTGCAGATATGCTATGATTTGCGCTTCCCTGAGCTTATTCGAAATCGCATCGAGACAAATGGACAAGCCGCGTACGATGTGCTCTTATATGTCGCTAATTGGCCTAAAAAACGCGTTCTTCATTGGTCAACGCTATTACAAGCTCGTGCCATTGAAAACCAATGTTATACCATCGGTGTGAATCGAGTTGGCACCGATGGAAATCAATTGGAATATCCAGGGAAATCAGTAGTCTTTGATGGAATCGGAACAAAACAGGTAGAAATGGATGGCCTTGAAGCTGTCCAAACAGTCACTCTTTCTATGCATGAACTTCAAGTTTTACGCCAGCAATTACCTTTTTTGAAGGATAAGAAATAGTTTGTATATTTGATACCAATAAATAAACCTAGAAAAAATGAAAAAAGTTTTACTCTCGGCTGTAGTATTTGCCACTTCCATGTTCGCTCATGCTCAAAAAGCCCCTAAATTAGAGACTTTCCAAGATTTGGTTAAAGCGCCAATTCATGTAAGTCCAATAGAATCAAATGAGAAATTACTTGGTACAACTATTTGGTCCGATGACTTCTCAACTCCAGCGAACTGGACCGTTGATAATAGCGGTCAAACAGGTATCGACTTCGGTTGGAATATTAATAATGTTTCTGATGGTTGGTGGTCAACTGCGGGAATCAATTCTACTTCAGGTGGAAATTATGCAGAATTAGTAAATGGAGATCCAACAGCTGCTCCGGCAACTCAAGCGTTAAACGTTGTATATACATTAACAACTGCTGCACCTATAAACGTTGCGGCATTGGGTGGTTCTAACCAAATCTCCTTGCAATTCAAACAATACGGTGCACGTTTCAATGATTTACAAGAAATGTTCATCAGTACAAATGGTACAACTTGGATTTCAGTTGGAAGTAACTTAGATAAACCAGTTCTTTCCGCTTCTGGTGGTTCGGCATATACGAATCCGGATAACAAATCATTGAATTTGGCGCCATTTTTAACAGGGGCTCCAAGTCAACTTTGGGTCCGTTTTCAATGGACAACAAACTACCCATCATCGGCAACTAATCCAAACGTTTGGATTACCTATGGTTGGTATATTGACGATGTGAAAATAGTTACAAATCCAACAAATGATTTAGCAGTAACAGGATCTGACTGGGGTTCAACAGGATTACATTACTACCAAATCCCTACAGCACAAGTTGCTCCAATTGATTTCTCTGCAGACATTTTCAATGGTGGAGTGAATAACCAATCAAATGTGAAATTGAATGTAAACGTAAACAGTGGAGCTTTTGTTGGATCAAGCGCGCCAATTAACATTGTGTCCTTGGACACTGTAACTGTTTCCGTTGCGACACAATTCACCCCAGCTGCTACAGTAGCAGCTTACACGGTAACGCGTAATATTACTTCTGACTCAACAGATGATGTAACAGCAAATAACCAATTGTCGGACATCATGTTTAACGTAACAAATTTCATTTATGCACGTGATAATAACGTTGTTTCTGGAAGCACATCGAATGGAACTAGCGGATTCGAAACTGGAAACTTATATGATATTTTCCAAGACGATGTAGTAAAAGCAATCAATGTTCGACTTCCAAATGGAACAAGCGGTGCAACAGTTGGAACGGAAATCTATACAAAATTATACTCTGTTGATCCAGTAACAGGTGATTTCGTTTATGAATCAGAATCTGCACCCTTAGTTTTGGCGGCGAATAACTTAAACACGAATTTAGTAGTTGAGCTTGATCCGTATGTAAATGTTACTGCTGGAACAACCTATTTGGCGGTTGTTGGCTCTTTTACTAGTGGTTTGAAAGTTTCAAATGCAGGTACTTCACCCGCACAAACATCTTTCTTGTTAGACGGAAACGATATTACAACCTCTACATTGTTCTACCAAACGTCAACACCTTATGTCCGTTTGAATTTCGACCCAATTTTAGGAACGGAAGAAATCGAGCAAGTGCAACAAGCGGTGATTATGCCTAACCCTTCAAATGGTGTAGCTGAATTGCAATTTGAATTAATGAATGCATCAGATGTGACAATTTCTGTCCTTGATGTTGCAGGTAAAGAAGTGCAAAATACGGCAATGAACCAATTGACCTCAGGCATGCACAATGTAGTGCTTGAATCAACAAAATGGAATAGCGGAGTTTACTTTGTGAATATTGCTTCTAACGGAACAGTTTTGACGAAAAAATTCGTGAAAAAATAATAAATGAACTGAAATATGGAAAGGCCGGTCTATCCGGCCTTTTTTATTATGTGGGAATTTGAAACAGGATATATAGGGTTGTTTTTAAGCGCGTTTTTTGCAGCGACGATACTTCCTGTTGCTTCAGAAGCTGTTCTCCTCGGAATGCTTGCTTATCATTACGATCCACTGGTATGCTTAGTTGTGGCGTCTACAGGAAATACACTTGGAGCTATTCTGAATTATTACATTGGATACCTCGGGGACCCAATATGGCTAAATAAAATCAAGGTCAGTATAGCGAAAATTGAACAATGGAGAGGACGCGTTCAACAATACGGAATTTGGCTCGCTTTGTTTTCTTGGCTTCCAATTGTGGGAGATTTAATCGGTGTGGCTCTCGGATTCTTTCGCACACCAAAACTCGTGACCTTCGTCTTTTTCGCGATTGGCAAAGTGCTTCGCTACTCAATCGTTATCCTTCTTTATTTTCTTCTTTAATTCCTTTTTGATGTTCAAATACTCTAATACAGGGTCTTTGTGCTGAATCAATTGTTGACGATTGATCTGGATTACATGGTCTGGGTCTATGGCATTCAATTCGATCTGTACTCGGTCTTTTGGCGTAAATTTTAAGGTGGAAACCATTAAGTGAGTATTCGAATGATCTAGGGTATAAGCAGCACTATTTCCAAAAGTGCCTCCAATTCCCCCCATACATTGTGTGCCAATGATTTCTCCTCGCTTCTCGTTTTTAAACCATCCAGCAAATAAAACAGAAGCTGACATGGATGAGCCATTGGTGATAAGGACACACTTCCCTCGATAAGTATATCCAAGGCGGTTCTGCGGGGTGTAATCGTATAGAATGGTGCGTGTTGTGCCCAAAGGAGATTTGTAAAAATCATACTCCTGACTAATTAATCCATTCGGATAAACACGTTCTGCTCGATTCATGAATTGCCATTCTTGGTAAAATGGAAGCGAAGCAAAGCGATCAAAACGACTGCGTTTGTACAAGTAATTCATTTGTAAAGGTCCGCCACTCAAATTTAAATAACTTAAAACATATTCCTGCGCGCGAAGCATCCCGCCTAAATTATCCCGTAAATCAATATACAATTCTTGGACATTTTGCTTCCGGATTTCTGAAAAACAAGCATCAATCTGTTTTTTAAATTTCTTTAAGGAGATGGGGTCGAATGATTCAATCGTTAAAACACAGCGCTTATCTTTATCGATAAAGTACTGAATTGGACCATGTAACTGGATACTTCTGTCTTTTAAATACTGAGCAGATTTGACATAGTGTGCTTTTTGAACAAGCGTATCGCCGTTTAAATCTACTACCTTAAACATTGCCACATCCGTTAAATTAGCCCGATGGAGTAAATTAAATGTAGCGCCGATCATTCGTTCGGCAATTTCTTCCTGTGCTAAATGAGCATTCCCTTCAGTAAAACTTAGTGTTTTACTCACAGTAAACAAACTGTCCATAGGATATGAATCTATTTGAAGAATCTCAGAGCCAATTGCAAGATTGTTTTTATACACGCTTTCCAAATAAAACTTGCCGTTAATCCTTACAACAAAAAACGGGAGAACAGCACGATCCTTCGGCCCCAAGTACAAATAGTCTCTTGGATTCAAATTGGTATGAGAGTCCTTCATCACCGCTAAATATGTTGTCACGATTTGAATAAATTCAATCATCGTTTTTTCACTTGAACACGATGCCAACGCCCGTTTGTAGCCATTCACAAACGCTTCAACGCCACAATACAAACTTGGATTCGGGTGCGTTGTTAAAATGTGTTCATGTAATTGTTCGATATCCGCCTTCATGGCTTCTGGACACAACTTCGCCTGACTAATTTCATCCTTCGAATAATGAAAATAAGACAAACAATCCTGAGTGCTTCCCTGAACAGGAAGCAAAATTGTTAAAACAAGGAAAATGTAAAAATTTTGCATGAAAGAGTGAATCGAAGATAATTGAATTAGTTGAAATAATACTACATTTGGATTCTTAAATTTCCATGTACAATATGATACAAAAATCGGCATTCCTTTCACTCTTAACGCTAACCCTACTTTCGTGTCACAGAACAGACGAAAAATTTTGTTCGTGCATGAAGAAAAGTGAAGAAGTGAATGCCATGAGCGAAAAAATATGGAAACTGGAAGCGTCAAAACAAGACAGTGTTCAAATGAAGAAATTGATATCTTCAAAAAGTAAGATTTGTGAAGCATACGAGTACATCAATGGGGAGGAATTGTTAAAGTTGAAAGCAGATTGTCAGTAAGATGGATGAAATAAGGACAGCATTAATTGCTGGTGGTTCAGGATTAATTGGAAAACAACTCACGAAAGTATTAAAGGAACGTGGATACCGGGTGTATAAACTGTCCCGAAATGCTCGAAAACAAGGACACGTTCAATGGAATCCCAGAACGAAACAAGTGGACGAAAAACAGCTTAGTAGAATTCACGTGTTAATTAACCTAGCAGGAGCAAATATTGGCGATAAAAATTGGACGACATCTCGTAAACAAGAACTTATCGATTCTCGTGTAGAATCTACTATTTTCCTTAGTGAATTAGCTGCTAAAATGCCCAAATTAGGATACTATGTCGGTGCCTCAGGTGTGAATTGTTATGATGTTGATCAAGCAAAAGTATTTCAGGAAGAGGATGATTATGGCCCTGATTTCTTGAGTACACTTGTCCGCGATTGGGAAAGTGCCAGCGACCACTTCGAAGGAATTTGTCCCTACATGAAATTGCGAATCGCTATGGTATTATCGGATCGAGGCGGTTCCCTCAACGCGATGAAGAGACCCGTGTTTTTTGGACTTGGCTCTCCACTTGGCTCAGGAAATCAACACCACCCTTGGATCCACATGGACGATCTATGTAGAATGATCTTATTTGGAATAGACCATCAATTAGAAGGCACATTCAATGCTGTTGCTGATTGTGATACAAATCGTACTATGATGAAAGGAATTGCCAAATATATGCGCCGTCCATTCTTTATGCCCGCAGTTCCAAGTGGCATCCTCAAATTCTTTTTGGGAGAGCGCTCCTGGCTTGTTCTTAGTGATTTAAGAGTTTCCAACGAGAAAATCAAAGAGACTGGCTTCGAATTTAAATTTGATAAATTGAATAAGGCCTTGAAAGCCTTGTTTTCGAAATAATTGTTTAAAATTTAACATTCAAATCTTCTCTATGAAATGCTAAAAAAAGTACTTTCATAGAAAAAAACGAATGGCTAAATCCCAAAAAATATTTGTACTTGACACATCCGTGTTACTACACGACTTCGATTCCATCTCAAATTTTGATGAGCATTATGTCGCTATTCCAATCACAGTCTTGGAAGAGTTAGACAAATTTAAAGTAGGAAACGATACCAAAAACTTTTCAGCCCGAGAGGTTATTCGCTTCATCGACCGACTTTCCGGTAACGGTTCTTTACAAGAGTGGATTCCTCTGGGACCTGGATTGGGTCATTTCAAAATCATCATGGAGCACGCCCCATCTGGCGTTAACGCGGAAGAAGTGTATGGGTCTTACAAAAACGATCATAAAATCATCAATGCTGCGCTTATTCTCCAAGAAAAGGAAAAACGTAAATCAGTTGTGCTTGTCACTAAAGACATCAATCTGCGGATTAAGTCAAAGGCCTTAGGACTTGTTGCAGAGGACTATCAAACTGGTAAAGTTCATTCGGATGAAATTCGAGCATCAAGTACGTATAACATCGAAGGACTGGAATCTACCTACATCCGTGAAATATTTACGAAAGGAAGTGTGCCTGAAGATGGGAACTTGGGGGAGAAAAAGGGGGTGAATGGTTACTACATTCTAAAAAATGGAAAAACATCAGCACTCGCTTTTTACAATCATTTAACAGACCGCGTTGACCGAATCGAAAAAGAATTTGTGTATGGAATTAAGCCAAAAAATGCCGAGCAAGCTTTTGCTTTTCATGCCCTACTGAACAATGACATCAAATTGGTGGCACTTCAAGGAGTGGCAGGGACAGGTAAAACATTACTTGCGCTTGCTGCTGCACTAGAACAACAAAAATTGTACAACCAGGTACTTTTGGCTCGGCCAATTGTTCCATTGTCTAATAAAGAAATTGGATTCTTACCGGGAGATGCCAACGATAAAATTGGACCCTACATGGAACCACTTTGGGATAACCTAAAGTTTATTAAGTCTCAGTTTGGTGAAAATGAAAAGAAACACAAAGCCATTCTGGAGATGCAGGAATCTGGGAAAATCATCATCACCCCACTTGCATTTATCCGTGGCAGAAGTCTTTCTAACATCATGTTTATCATCGATGAAGCACAGAATTTAACTCCTCATGAAGTGAAAACGATCATCACACGTGCTGGAGAGAACACCAAAATAGTGTTTACTGGTGATGTACATCAAATTGATACACCTTACTTGGATGAAAACAGCAATGGACTGGCTTATTTGATTGACCGCTTAAAAGGTGAGCCGCTTTTTGCCCACGTCAAACTAGAGAAAGGTGAACGATCGGAATTGGCGAACCTAGCGAACGATTTACTGTAACAGAATTATTGGATTCGAACTAATTCCCCGAAATACATGGTTTTTTCGGTTTTTGTTTCCATGTACAACTGAGAAATGGAGCTCTTCTTATTCGGGAAATAAATAGCGATTAATTCCGTTAGAAATTCGGTGTCAACCGTTGGTGAATACGTATTCATGATTAGGAATCCATCATCTGCTAACAGACTAGACGCAGTCATCATCAATTCATCAATCTTATCCTCTAATTTCCATTTCTCGCCACTTGCTCCAATTCCCCATGCAGGTGGATCCATGATGATTCCTTTGTACTTGTTTGCACGTTTGACTTCCCTTCCTGCAAATTTTAATGCATCTTCATGAACCCATTTGATGTTTAATAATTTGCATTCTTCCATGTTTTTTTTGGCCCAATTTAAAGTTGATTTGGCAGAATCCACATGTAACGTTTCAGCCCCTTTCAAGCGCGCCATACAAGAGGCAGCCCCCGTATATGCGAAAAGATTTAAAAAGCGATCATCCGCTGAAATGTGCTCCTCAATAAAACGCCAGTTCGCTTCCTGTTCAGGAAATAAGCCAATGTGTTTGAAGTTCGTTAGAGATAAGGTAAAGTGTAAACGGTGGTATTTAATCGTCCATTCGCTAGGAACATTTTTTTTCAAACATTTCCATTTTCCTTGCTGCGCTTTTCCCTCAATGAATTCCCAGTGAGCTAGATTTCTCCATTCTGTAAAAGGCATTCCACTGTGGAAATAAGCTTGAACTTCTGGACGAATCGTAATGATTTTCCCCCAACGCTCTAATTTTTTACCACCACCAGCATCTAATAGTTCGTAATCTGCCCATGGTTCGGCATAAATTCTAGGTATATCACTCATCAATTAGCGCATTTTTGGCGTTTTTTTACGTCCACCCATCATTTGAGCCTGGCGCATTTGGTTTTTTGATGGCGCCATCTGCAATTGACTTTGCATCGTTTTGATTTGGTCGCGCATCATTCCGTTTTTATCCAATTTTTTTGCTTCACCTAATAAGGCAACAGCTTCGTTTTTTCTTCCAGTTTGCGCACATATTCCTGCCAAATGCATGCGTGCAACAGCATTGTCCTCACCCGTTCTTAATCCAAGCTCCAACGCTCTTCTCAACAACTTCTCACTGTTGGCAAAGCCTAATTCTTGTCCACCCATTACGGCTTTCAAAAACAACACATACGCATGTTGTCTCTTCGGAAGAAATTCAGGATTTGAAATGCGGTCAATGTATTTTTTGGCTTTATCGGTATTTCCGACGCGCATTTGATTTAATGCCAATAATACATTTTCGTTTCTGAAAAATGAAAGGATGATCAACGCCGTGATGAAAACAAAAGTGATGCCCCATCCCCAATGTCCAGAGGTAAATAAATATACGTTGAATCCAGTAGCAACAAGGGCTAAAACAATACGGATAATAAATGCAATCATAAGTTCAATTTAATAAGTCAACGATTAATCAATGGTAGCGATACATTTTAATTCTATCGCAATAGGTGTAGGTAAGGAGTTGATTTCTACGGTTGTTCGACAAGGTAAATTATCTTTAAAATACTCGGCATAAACCCGATTGTACACGTGAAAATCTCGCTTCATATGCACTAAAAACACAGTAACATCCACTAATTGATCCCAACTGGATCCGGATTCTTCAAGGATAACGCGAACATTGTCAAAAACACTTCGACATTGTGCCTCGAAGTCAAATTCAATGAAATTACCGTTTTTGTCCAATTTGAGTCCAGGAACTGCTGAGTCGGTTTCATCTGAACCGGCAACTCGTGGGCCAACACCTGATAAAAATAACAGGTTTCCCACACGACGTGCATGCGGATATAATCCAACAGGTTTGGGCGCTTTATTCGTGGAAATTCGATTTTGTTCTGACATTTTTAATGCTTTGGGCAAATATACTAAAAGCAATCGATTTTGTCTGCAAGGACTTATGTGTACAAGGATACTTTAAGATATTTGTGTAACTTCGCTTAACATGCAACACAATTCTGCGCATATTCACTTATCGATCGTTATTCCAACCTGCAATGAGGAGGGAAATATCCAGCCAATGTACGAACGATTGGTAGCTGTCATGAACGATATTCAAGTCAGTGCTTTTGAGTTTGTCTTTGTGGATGACGGGAGTTCAGATCAATCGTTAATGAAGGTCAGAGAATTGCGTGCTTCGGATAAACGAGTGAAATTCATTCAACTTAGCCGAAATTTTGGACACCAAAATGCACTGAAAGCCGGTTTAGACTATGCTCAAGGCGACGCAGTGATTAGCATGGACGCAGATTTACAACATCCGCCAGAACTAATCCCAACGCTTTTTGAAAAATGGAAAGCTGGATTTGAAGTTGTTTACACCATTCGTAAGGACGACCTAAAAGTATCATTGTTCAAAAAATGGACATCCAAAGGCTTTTACCGTTTAACAAATAAACTCGCCGAGATTCCGATGGAAGAAGGAACGGCAGATTTTCGTTTGTTGGACAGAAAAGTGGTGGATGCACTCAAGAAATTTACAGAGTCCCATTTGTTCTTGCGAGGCATCATTCCCTCATTGGGATTCAAGCAAATTGGTATTCCATATACGCCTCATGCCCGTGTTTCGGGTCAGACTAAGTACTCCTTTACCAAAATGCTTCGCTTTGCCTTAACCGGCATTACGTCTTCTAGCGCAAAACCCTTGTACTTTTCGATTTACACGGGTTTGTTTTTTGCAATGCTGGCATTTTTGTACGGGATATACGCCATTTATATTGCGGCATTTACCGATGAAGCCATCAATGGCTGGACTTCCATCATTTCCTCGATTTTGTTTATCGGGGGAATTCAGTTAATTATGATTGGAATCCTTGGAATTTACTTAGGTAAATTATTCATTCAAAGTAAAAATCGCCCGCTTTATTTGATTACTGAAAAAGAATTAGACTGATGATCACCGTACTTCGAAATTTGCCAATAAGGTATCAAGCGTTGCTTTTACTCATGGTGCTTTTTTCGCTTTATGGTGTGTTTGATCATTTTTTTGACGGCATTTTACCTATCCATGAATGGCGAAAAACGGACTCGCTGTCTATTGCCTTGAATTATGCAAAAGGCGCATCCTTTTTAGAACCACAAACTCAATGGATTTCAGCAAACGGAACACGAAATGCCGCAGCTGAATTCCCCATCATTTATTTTATTCTCGGAAAATTATGGCAGGTATTTGGTCACCATGAGTGGATATCAAAGGTCCTTTCGATTTCCATTCTGTTTATCGCTATTTCCCTATTTAGTGAAGTCATGGAGTTTCTCTTTCAACAAAAAAAGAAAGCCCTTTTATTCGTTTTTGTGATGGCGAGCTCCCCTGTCTTGATTTTTTACTCAGATTCCATATTGCCTAACCTCTATGCATTTGCATTTGTCCTTCTTGGCGCATATGGAACCTTTAAATTTATTCGTTCGGAACACGTGTTTTGGCTGGGATTCCTCACCTTGTTTTTCGCACTAGCCGTATTAATCAAAATAACTGCATTGATTTGTTTGCTCTCTTTTGGCGGCGCTTACTTCTTCTTTACCATAGTAAGACAAGGTCAATCCTTTAAAACACATGCGTACTTTTGGTTCTCGTTCCTCCTTTCTTTTGCCTTGATTTTGTTGGCAACCTACCTTTGGTATGCTTACGCCATTCGTTACAACGAAAAAGTTGGATCGGATTTGTTTTCGACTACTGTTCGTCCAATCTGGGAAGTTGATGCGGAGACACGCAAAGCAATTTGGCAGCAATTTTGGCAGTACATGCTCCCCGGACTTTACCACCCAAGTATGTTGTTGCTATCGCTGATTTTCTTTGTTTATGCCGCTTGGAAAAAGTGGATTCCTTCTTATGTGATCTGGCTGGTCATCATTGGTTTCTTTGGACTTGTTGCCTATTTCATGCTATGGTTCTGGGTCTTTGATGTCCACGATTATTACCTCATCGAAATGTTGTTTTTCCCGCTCGTTCTTTTCTATGTACTGATTCAATTTGCTAGTCGAATAAATCGCGCTAAAAAAAACAGACGCATCATCTATGCTTTATGGCTTGCGCTTACTTTTTTACAAGCAATATCCTTGGCACATTGGTCTTTTGGAAAGGAAAACATCTTAACGAAAAACACACCGTTTGTTAGTCAGT
>CAIOSO010000048.1 GCA_903860985.1 uncultured Flavobacteriales bacterium | reverse complement strand
GATAATCAATTGTTTGACGTAGTTATAAACGATGGAGCTGGAGAACGAGCCATAATTGGCGAATACCTCACAACAAAGCTAAAGCCAAATGGAATATTTATTTGGGATAACTCAGAGCGTGAGCCAGACAGGCAAGCGATTGCAAATCTGGAATTATCTGGATGGAACACTCTGGAGTTTTATGGACTTGGGCCAATCAACGCCTACGCGTGGAAAACGACAATTCTTTTCCGTAACGATCTAAGGCTAAGTAAAATTTAATTAAACTTTACAATTGCAAGAAAGCGAATGAGCGATTTATGAACCCAACATTTTTTCAAATAGTGCTAAAAATTCGCTTGAAATTCTCAAATATTTGGCTAGTCAATAAATTTTCGTTTTTCCGATATTTTGCACTCAATTCTATAGATATTGAAATTGAGCAGATTTTGAATTATGAAAATGGTTACTTCATTGAAATCGGTGCAAACAATGGCATTAACCAATCCAATACACTTTACTTTGAAAAATTCAAAGGTTGGCATGGGCTTCTCATTGAACCGCATCCCAAACTTTTCTACCAACTTCAAAAAAATCGCTCTCGTGAATCAACATGTATTAACGCCGCATGCATATCATTTTCATTTAAAAACAAATCTATAAAAATGATGTACTCGGACTTAATGACAACTTCTTTAGAGGCATTCAATGTCTTGCCTAATTCGACTGAGCATGCATTGCTTGGGTCAAAATTTTTGGTCGGTAAACCGTCAGAGTTTATAGCTGAGTCAAAAACCATGCATCAGATTCTTGAAGAGGTCAAGGCTCCAAAACGTGTCGACCTGTTTTCGCTTGATGTAGAAGGATCTGAATTTGAGGTCTTGTCAGGGATAGACCACGAAGTTTATAGGTTCAGCTTAATCTGCGTTGAAACAAGTGACATTACGAGAATGACAGAGTATATGGCGGGGCTCAATTATGAATTAGTTAAACAAATCACTCATCACGATCTTTTCTTTAAAGACAGAACCTTACAAACACCATTATGAGTATGCGTAGGGAACCATGAAAGCCAAGTTTTCTAATTACAGAAATTTGATAATGCAAAATGGAATATTCGTATTTTTATCCAGTATTGCAATCGGTGTCCCTTCTGTTTTGGTACTGTACGTCGCCGATTCTGTACTGACAAGGGAGCATCTTTCAACCTTCATCAAAGTTTGGGCTCTCACAAATACGTTAATTGTTGGTGTTACTTCCCCTTTGATCACATATGCCCCGAATCTCCGAATGGATTTCAAAAATGAAACGGCGCAATTTGATCAAAATTTTTTTTCAATGAGTGCTATCACCAGCTTAATCATCATTATTCCAATTGAATTTATTGCTGTTTGCTGGCTATTTGGAATTACAGATTTCATGGTTCTAATTTCACTTACCTTGTTCACCATTTTTTCAATTTCGTTTAATGTAAAAAATGCGCTGCTAATTGCCAAAGGTGCTTACGGGAAATATCTGTTAGGTGCCTCCGTTTATGGGCTAGCTGCTTCTGTGGCGTTACT
>CAIOSO010000047.1 GCA_903860985.1 uncultured Flavobacteriales bacterium | reverse complement strand
GTCTTTTTGTGAATCAAACGAGATTTATCATGCTTTACAAAGCTACAATATTTAACTTTATACCCACGCCTTCAGAAGGGAAAAATCCCAATGGACAAACGTGAAGAAATGGATCAGCGAAGAGAAACGTACATAAAGGCAGTTCAAGCTAATTTTGGTTTCGAGTTTACCTCGAATCAATCAGCGGCCTTGCATACTTTTTTTGATTTTTTCACGGAGGAACATGGACGAAAAGTCTGGCAGCTATCAGGTTTTGCCGGGACTGGAAAGTCGAGCTTGGTGTCTGCTTTGGTGAAAACATTAAAGCAAGAAAAGGTTGGATTTAAGCTGCTTGCGCCGACCGGACGTGCAGCGAAAGTGTTATCTAATTTTGCGGGACATCCAGCCAGTACCATTCACAAGCAAATCTATTTTTCCGGAAATGAATTAACCCATTCGAAAATCACTCCTGCCAAGAATTTGTTCAAGAATACCCTGTTTTTTGTGGATGAGTCTTCGATGATTAGCAATGAATCGGAATACGAAGGTCCAAATGTACTCATGGATTTGATGAATTACGTCTTTCAAGGTGTGAATTGTCACTTGATTTTTATTGGTGATTTGGGACAATTACCGCCTGTTGGACAAGAAGAGTCCATCGCTTTGAATAAAGAAGCGTTCGAAGCTATATTTCCGACAGTAACGGTTTTTTCAAGTCAGTTAACGGAGGTGGTTCGGGTACAAGAAAATTCAGCGATATTGAAAAACGCGACATTTATTCGAGAGAAGGAGAATTATGAGTTGCCTTTTATTGCGGAAATTGATGAACAAAGTACCTTTCGTTGTGAAGGTCAAGAATTTCAAGAATGGATCGAACAATCGTATGATCAAGTAGGCGTAGAGGATACCATCGTTTTGACCTTATCCAATAAACGCGCAAATCAA
The DNA here is from genome assembly GCA_903860985.1 of uncultured Flavobacteriales bacterium. Taxonomy (GTDB): domain Bacteria; phylum Bacteroidota; class Bacteroidia; order Flavobacteriales_D; family Crocinitomicaceae; genus UBA952. Next base: position 3,089 of record CAIOSO010000047.1, on the reverse strand, counting down.
TGGAATCAAGAAATTCGTCAACGTTTGTTTTTCCGCGAGGATGTGTTGGAAAAAGGAGATCTCTTGATGATTGTCAAGAATAATTATTTTTGGTTGGATCCGATTTCTGTGATGGGATTCATCGCAAATGGAGAGCTGGCGCGGGTTGAACGCGTTCGAAAAGTGGAGCAGCAGTATGGATTTGAATTCGTTCACCTAGATGTATGTTTTGTCGATTATCCTGATGTCCCGAGCGTTTCGGTTATTGTCCACACGGCAAGTTTAACGGAGGAGTCTCCCAATTTAAAACGGGACAAATTAAGTCAATTGTTTTATGCAATTGAAAAGGATTTCGCCGACGAGAAAATCAAAAATAAACGCTACCAGAAAATCATGAAGTCGCCTTATTTCAACGCCTTGCAAGTGAAATACGCACATGCGGTAACGGTGCATAAAGCCCAGGGTGGACAATGGAAACACGTGTACATCGATTATGGATTTATTCCGGAGGAAATGAAAAGCAAAAACTACTTACGTTGGTTATATACTTCCGTAACAAGAGCTACAGAAAAGTTGAGTTTTCTAAATTTTCCGAAGGATGCATTTCGCCAATTAGTCGATTGACATGTTCGCCCAATGTTTCAATGCTTTACGTTGGTGTTGATTCAAGGTTCCTAAGCGATGAACTGTGTGTGTCAGATAGAAGAAGCGATTCACTTCAGGAAGTGTTTTCTCCAATAAACGTCCGTTTCGATTTAGGAGCAAGGTTTTCATTCCACCGTCATAGAAATTCAACCAAGCATCGATATTTCCTTGTAAACGCATATTGTTCACAGCAAGAATCTCATCATTAATGGAAAGTCCAGCAATATCTGCAGGAGAACCCGGATAAATGGAGACGATTTGTGCATCGGCCCCTTTAGGAACTGTTTTCATTCCCAATTTTGCTTCCGCATAACTTGCGGATGGAACTTGTTTGATGTCCAATCCAAAAAAGCTACAAGCTTCTACAAGTATCGATTCGTATGGTGCAGTTCCAAAAATAAATTGCTCGAAAAAATCCTGAAATGAAATGCCACTGACATTTTCCAAGGTTTGTTGGTAATCTTGCCACGTGTAGCCAATTCCTTTCACAGCGAAATCAAAATACATGCGTTTCATGACTTCTTGAATGCCGTACTTGTGATTGCTTGCTTCGCGAAGCTTCATGTCTGTTACAAAAGCCAATAAACAGCCTTCTGTGTAAATAGAAACTTTGCGTCCAGGTGCACCTGGAACGTATCCATCTAACCATGTGTCGAACGAGGAATCTCCAACGGAATAGTTAAATCTTGCTGGATTATCGAAGTGTTTTTGAAGTTGTTTGGAAAGTTCCACTAAGTACTGTTCCAAGCTAAAAACGCCACTTCGAAGCAGATATAAGTCACCCAAATAGGTGGTCACACCTTCGTAGACAAATCCGGAAACAGCGTAATTTTCTTCTTTGAAATGATAAGGCTGCATTTCTGCTGGACGGATGCTTTTTACATTCCATACGTGGTATAATTCGTGGGAAGAAACACCGAGCAATTCTTTGTAAAGTGTTCCGAATACTTCGTAGTGTGGACCAAGTGTGATGACCGTACTTTCCAAATGTTCCACTCCGTGATAGGCGGCATATGGAAGCGTTTGAATCAAGAAATGGAATTCTTTGACGGGGAATTCACTAAACTCTTCGATTTGTGCTCGGGTAAATTTCTCAAAATCTACAAGGACTTTTTCCCATTGGATGAACGATTGGTTGTTGAACCACACATGAAAATGAGATCCATTGACTTCGTAGGACGCTTTTTCCAGATGTTCCGAACAAATAAATGGACTATCAGCTAGTTGATCGAAATGCGCGACTTCACAGCGATTGTTTTCGAATTTGAGTGAAGAGGCAATTTGCCAAGTTGCAGGGATATCAAGGGTTAGTTCATATGCATGCGCATTATCTGTAAAGAGAAAACAATTCACCGGATTGATGTACAATTGTTGTTCATCTAAATAAGTAGATCCGGCATTCAATTCATTGGCATAATAAGCGTATTCAACACGAATAAACGTGGCTCCTTTCGTTGGAATTTGCCAGGTGTCCTTGTTTGATTTTTCAAAGGATACCGCTTTATTTTGCTCATCAAATACGCGAAATCCTTTGATGTTTTTAGCGAAGTTCCCAAGTTCGTATCGTCCTGGACGCCAAGATGCTAAATGAATGCTCAGGTGGTCTTCAGGACAAGGAAACGTTGCTGAAAATTGAATGTAACGCTGTTGGGCGTTCAAACAGGATATGCGGTATTGTATCTTCGTAGACATTATGCGTACAATTCTTGCTGTAATTGGGTGATTTTATCGTCGCTCAAGTATTCGTCAAACGTCATCATTTTATCGATGATTCCATTTGGTGTGATTTCGATAATACGGTTTGCAACGGTATTAACTAATTCGTGGTCATGAGAAGTAAAGAGCAGTGTTCCTTGGAATTCTTTCATGGCATTGTTCAAGGCTGTAATGGATTCCAAGTCCAAGTGATTCGTTGGCTCATCCATCAATAATAAATTCGCTTTCGCCAACATCATTTTGGATAACATGCAACGTACTTTTTCTCCTCCGGAAAGCACGCTTGCGTGTTTCATCGCCTCTTCTCCTGTAAATAACATGCGTCCAAGGAAGGTGCGTAAATATACTTCTTCACGTTCTTCATCCGTTTCAGCATATTGACGTAACCAGTCAATTAATGGATTTTTCGAGTCGAAATAATGGTGATTGTCATTTGGCAAGTAAGCTGTGGTGATGGTGGTTCCATACGTGAACTCTCCCGTGTCTGGCTTCGTGTTTTGAGTTAACACTTCGAAGAACGCCGTTAAAGCAACGGATTCTTTGGAAACGAAGGCGATTTTATCTCCTTTATTTACGGTGATGTTGATTTCTTTAAATAAGGTTTTCCCATCAAATGACTTGGACAAATGTTCAATGTTTAATATCTGATTTCCAGCATCGCGGTCCTGGTGAAAAGTGATTCCTGGGTATCTTCTAGAGGATGGTTGAATTTCTTCTAAGTCCAAATTGTCGAGCATCTTACGACGACT
>CAIOSO010000046.1 GCA_903860985.1 uncultured Flavobacteriales bacterium | reverse complement strand
ATGAATTGAATGTGTTTTTAAGTCAGTTTATTCACCGAAAAATCCCTTTTCCAACGGTCTTGCCGCACTTTTCAAGTTGCTATGTGTGTTATCCGATTGAGCAGTATCCAACGAAACTAAAAGAACACGAATACATTGAAATACAGCTATCTGAATTAGTTTACTTAAATATAAAATACAAGAAAGTCCCGAGGGGAAAGTTGCTCGCACTGCAATCGATGGTCTTTCAATCAAAGGCGGATTTTAACGCACACCGTTTGCTTCGAGCCATTGACCACAATTGCTTGCTGTCGAAGTTGGAAAAAGAAGACCAGGCGGATGAGAACGAACGTTTTATGTCCTACCAAGAATGGAAAGAAGCTCCGCTTGCTGCTGGCGTTACCGAATACCCAGAAATCATTGAGCGTACGGAAGCTTTGTTTCATCGTTGTCGCGTGAACTTTGAGTTCGGTGATGATGCGAAACCTCAAAATCCAACGACGTATACCGGAACGATTGACGGAGATCGCAACTTGCTCAAAGAACTCTGTGCAGAAGGACTCGATTACCGCTACAAAGTCGTAACGGATGAAATCATTGAGCGCATCGAGATGGAGATTGAAGTCATCGCGGAGAAGCATTACTTGTCTTATTTTCTCATCACCTGGGACTTTACCTCGTATGCGCGATCCAAAGGATATTTTCATGTCGGACGAGGAAGTGGGGCGAATAGCATCGTCGCGTATTTGCTGCGCATTACGGACGTTGATCCGCTCGAATTGGACCTCTATTTTGAGCGTTTCATTAACCTGTACCGCAAGAATCCACCGGATTTTGATATTGACTTCTCGTGGAAGGACCGCGATGATATTGTGCGCTATTTGTTTGAGCGTTATCCACATACCGCATGGCTGTGTACCTACAATACCTTTCAGTACCGCGCGACCATTCGGGAATTGGGAAAGGTCTTTGGTTTGCCGAAATCAGAAATCGATACCTTGAGCAGTGGGAAGTTTCAATTTGACAAGTTGGACCAATTCTCGCGCTTGGTTTTGCGTTACAGCAAGTACATCCAAGGATTACCTTCGCATTTGAGTGTGCATTCGGGTGGAATTGTGATCAGCGAGCGTCCAATGACTTGGTATTCCGCGACTTTTTTACCGCCAAAAGGGTATCCAACGACACAGTTTTCGATGATGGAAGCGGAAGACGTTGGCTTGTACAAGTTCGATATTTTGAGTCAGCGTGGACTCGGGAAAATTCACGATTGCTTGGAGGTGATTGCGTACAATCGTCCCGAAGAACCACCGCACGACATTCACGATGTGGCGCATTTTAAGCAGGATGAAAAAGTCCGTCAGTTGTTGTTGGCTGGAAAAGCGCTTGGATGTTTTTACGTGGAATCACCAGCCATGCGGATGTTGATGTCCAAATTAAAAGTCGAAACGTACCTTGAATTAGTGGCTGCGAGCTCGATTATACGTCCAGGAGTGGCGCAGTCTGGGATGATGCGGGAGTACATTTTGCGTCACCGAAATCCAGAACGACGGAAGGAAGCGCATCCGATTTTGTTAGAGATTATGCCCGAAACGTATGGGGTGATGGTTTATCAGGAAGATGTCATCAAGGTGGCGCATCACTTTGCGGGACTCAGTTTAGCAGAGGCGGATGTCCTGCGGAGGGGAATGTCCGGTAAATTTCGTTCGCGGGAGGAATTTCTGCGTGTTCAGGAACAGTTCGTTGGCAATTGTACAAAAAAAGGATACGATCAGAAATTGACGATGGATGTCTGGCGTCAGATTGAGAGTTTTGCGGGCTATGCCTTTTCGAAGGGACATTCCGCTTCGTACGCGGTGGAAAGTTACCAAAGTTTGTACTTGAAGGCGCATTATCCATTGGAATACATGACGGCAACCATCAATAATTTCGGGGGCTATTACCGGACAGAAATCTATGTACACGAAGCGCGGCGTTTTGGAGCGGAGATTGAGGCTCCGTCAGTGAATCATGGTTCCTATGAGTGTGTGTTGTCGGGGAATACGTTAATTCTTGGATTCAATTTGGTTGCAGGAATTGAAGCGTCATTGGTCTTGAAGATTTTTGAGGAACGCAATCGTGCGGGGGAATTCCGTGACTTTGAAGATTTTGTCCGTCGTGTGCATGTTCCGTTAGAGCAAACATCGCTGTTGATTCGGATTGGTGCATTGCGTGATTTCCCTGAAAAGCGCAAGGAATTGTTGTGGAAAGCACATTTTCACCACCATAAAAATCCACAACGGGACCGAAATATTGAATTGTTTGAGGTTCGTTCGCGTCATTTTGAGCTACCAGACTTGGAAGAGCAGGAGGAAGAGGCGTCCTTTGAGCAAATGGAATTGATGGGATTTCCCCTGTGTAATCCTTTTCGCTTGCTTCAATCAGCGCTTCCAGTACAGCATGTGAAGGCAGTTGAAATGGAATCATTACTGGGAATGACTGTTGAATTATTTGGGTATTTGGTGGCCATCAAACAATCCAAGACAACAAAAGGAGATTTGATGAATTTCGGAACCTTTATCGATGTGAACGGAGATACGATTGATACCGTCCATTTCCCAGAGAGTGTGCGGCGTTTTCCCTTTCACGGAAAAGGAATTTATCACTTGCGGGGAGTGGTAACCGAAGAGTTTTCTTACTAT
>CAIOSO010000045.1 GCA_903860985.1 uncultured Flavobacteriales bacterium | reverse complement strand
CTAATGTCCGCTTTGAAATACTTGACGTTGCTGAAGGGAACGTCCAAGCGTGAGTTCATCTGCATACTGCAATTCGGATCCAACCGCAATTCCGCGAGAAATCGAAGTGATCAAACATTCGAACCGTTGAAGTTTTTTGAACAAGTAAAAATTGGTGGTGTCGCCTTCCATTGTTGGACTCAGTGCAAAGATGATTTCTGCCACTTCTTCTTTTTCCATTTTATAAATCAAGCTTTCGATATTTAGATCAGCTGGACCAATTCCATCCATCGGAGAAATGATTCCACCTAAGACATGGTAAATTCCTTGATAAGTAGAGGTTGATTCAATGGCCATGACATCGCGAATGTCCTCAACGATGCAGATTGTTCCGTGATCGCGTTTGGGGCTCGCGCAAATCGAACAAATTGGCTCATCCGTCATGTTTCCACAGCTTTTACAATGCAACACCTTTTGTTTGAAGTCAATTAGCGCACTCGTGAAATCTGCGATTTCCACTTCACTTCGTTTGAATAAATCGAGTGCAAGTCGAAGTGCTGAGCGACGTCCAACACCGGGAAGTGTTGAAAGTTGATCAACTGCTTTTTCGAAATGTTTGGATGGGATGTTCACGTATAAAATTGAATTTCAAAAGTAATTATTCTTTTCAAAACAGCATGGATTCTTTGCAAATACTATCGTTAAGTTTTAAGCCCTCGTAACATTTGATTAACTTTACGAAGCCATGGCAGTGAAAGAACTAAACATACGGAACAAGCGTGCTCGATTTGAATACCATCTCGAGGAGGAATTTACTGCTGGAATGGTTCTTTCCGGAACGGAGATTAAAAGTATCCGCAACGGAAAAGCGAGCATTTTAGAGGCTTACGGCATCTTTTATAATAATGAAGTTTGGATTCGAAACATGCACGTAACCGAATATGAAAATGGTTCTTTTTATAACCATAAACCTCGTGCGGATCGTAAAATTCTTTTGAATCGCAAGGAGATTGTTCGCATAGAGAAGTTCCTTAAAATCAAAGGAAATACGCTCATTCCGACGAAATTATTTCTATCTGAAAAGGGTTGGGTGAAAATCCATATTGCGTGTGCAGTTGGTAAAAAACTTCACGACAAACGCAATGACTTGAAAGAGAAAGATGATCGTCGTGAAATGGATCGTGCCTTGAAACGCTAATCAGAAATAAAGAAATTAATCTCTAATCACAGGGTAACCAGGGAATTTTGTTTTATCAAAAACGAATTTTTTGTCGTCGATTTCTGGATTGGACGTGAACTTCGTCATGGAATACGTCATTACAGTACCATCTTTCGCCTTTAAAATGGCTTTTTTCAATTCATTCTCCGTTTTTGAAATGTATAACACAATCGTGTGATACTCTGCTTTCGCAGGAACTTTTGGGAATAAGTCAATCACGTAAACCACTTCACCATTCAATTTATCTTCTCGGTCAAATTTATTCTTAAATCCAGTTTCCCAAATCGTCATTAATTTCTTTGGATTGATCCCATCATCATCACCCGTAGCATCTGACTCATATACGGAACGTTCTTCTTTAATGACAGTCCATGTCTTTACTCCATTGGAAATAATGGTGTTGTCACCGTATGAAGCATAGAATTTATTTCCTTTTACCCAACCTTTACCAGTTTCGTTCTCGTTTGCTCCACTAGAAGCATTTTTCACAGTCGCGTTGAATTCGATGTAGAAGGACTTCATCGTTTTCATTTTCGTCGAAAGTTTATCAAGAATTCCTTGCGCTTTTGCGTCTTGAGAAAATGCTATTCCTGAAGAAAGGAAAAGTACGGTAAAAAGAAGGTAAATTAATTTCATGTCTTAAATTTCAGTGCAAATATCAGAAATTATGCCAAGAACTAAAAATATAGTTAGTGAATGATGATTAAAGGTCTGTTCAGCAGTTGATTTTCCGTTTCAATTTGAAGAATGTACGTACCATTTGAAATGTTTTCTGGAATTTCAAAGATGTTTCCTTCAAAATATCTCACCGATTTAATCGATTTTCCTTCAGGTGAAATGAGCTTAAGACTCTTCATTCCTTCACCTTGTAACGTTAAGCAAGCGCCGCTTTGAATCGGATTTGGATACATAGAGAATGGTTTTTCAATGGATTCGTTTACGTTCGCCATGGAACCCAAGTTGATGTTGTCCAAATAAATGTTATTTCCCCACCCACCTTTATTTCTGAAAGCCACTTGAAGGTTTGCCTGTCCAAGGTAGGCACTTAAATCAACGGAATCTGTTCGCCATTGATCATTCGTTGGGATAAATGCGCTTTGATTATCTGGTGAAGTGGCAAGCGAAGTTCCACCTTTTAAATACACTTGTTGGAAAGTCAAGCCACAATCGGTGGAAATCATGACTGCTAGCGTATCCGAGTAACCAGCTCCCCAACGTGCGTAGGCAACGTCAAAGTAAAGATTTGGTTGAATGTCTAAAACACTAGCATCTAGTGGCATGACAAGGTCATCGAATGATTGTTGTGAATCGATGTCGTAATTATTAAAAATAGCTGATTTACTCGAATTCCCGAATCCTCCAGCATTTGTGGATAAGCTCCATGTTCCACCACCATCTTGGTTGTTGATGCTCCATCCATTCGGAAGGAAATTGGATTGAAAGTCCTCGTTGATTCCTGTTTGCAACTGATAAAAGGAAACATTCACCAATAAACTATCCGTATCGGTGTGTCCGGCTGCATCGGTAATTTGAAGAATAGCTAAATGATCTCCAGCTGTACTAAAAAGAACACTTGGATTGCGTAAGGTGGAAGTAGACGGTTGTCCAGTAGGGAAGGACCAGTTCCACGTTGCATTGGTATGGTTTAAGAACGAATGGTCTTCAAAATAAAACGAATCCACCGCACATACGGCCACAAGACTCAATTTATCGACAGTAATTCTACAAATCGGCAATGTTGGATTCTCTGTCAAGCCACTTTCGAAAATTCCTTTCCCGTAAGATGCCAACCTGATTTTCGCGTCACGGTAAAAGGGTTTGAGAATATTCCCGCTAATAAATGTGGGTAATCCGGCGTTATCCAACGCAAAAGCCGTGGAATTATTGCGGTAGTAGACTGCTTTATTGGTCGCAACATAGATTCCACCATCTGTTCCTGCAATGTGAGCGATGGACTGAACACTTTCGTTATTCAATATGGAATTCGTCCAATTGTCCCACGTTTGACCACCATTACTTGTTTTAAAGACTTTATTTCCGTTCGCACCACTTGGATAAGCAATCCATAATTCGTTTTCGTTTAATGGACTAATAGAAAGAAGCATTCGACGGCTGTTTCCACCGGGGATTGTCACCAAGGACCATGTAAGTCCTCCGTCATTTGTTTTCCATAATTTACCTGTATTTCCAGAGGCTGGTTGTTGATTCAGGTAAATGACATTTGGATTGGAAGATGAAACCTCGATGTATTTCACTTGGTCGTTCACTGTATTCCCAAAAGTGAACAGCACATTGAAAGAAGCTCCTGCATCGGTTGTTTTATAGATTTTATTTTCCCTTCCAATGTAAGCGATGGAATAACAATTTGGATGAAATTCCATTTCGCTGGATTCAGCAGCGTAGTAACTTTCGTTCGGTGCATTCCCAAATGGCGCACCTGAAATAGGGTCGCTTAAGTTGTATGGAATGCGTCGTCCACCGATATCCGAGAAATACGTTAAACGATTTTTACCTGGATTTACATACCCAGTTGCTGCTTCGCCACCACCTAATTCTAAAAAGTTTCCTGGTCCGTAATTTTCATGATACGCTAAATTCCCGTTGTGGTATAATCCACCAACTAGTACATCTTCATTCCATCCGGAACCAAATCCCCAGTAATCGGACCCATGAACACCGGACATGCGAAATTCAGGTTCCGAAGTGAAAAAATCGTTGGAATGGTAGATTCCACCATCGGTTGTGATCCATGTTTCGTTTCCAATTACTCTAAAATCTTGATTGTCAACATGCATGGACAAGGGCCCGCCAACATAACCTGAAACGGAAGTAAAGGTTGCGCCACCATCTGTCGATTTGTACACGTTTAATCCACCAACGAAAATGAGGTTTGGATCGACGGGTGAAGCCATTAACGCACAATTGTAAAATCCTTGGTGATAGAGCCAGGTACTTGTTCCAATGGCCAAATTTACGTGTGTCGTGGTATATGGACCACCAACGGGTGCGTTTGGTAAAGACCAAGTCGTTCCACCGTCGTTGCTGCGGTACACACCAATGTATCCGAGGTCATTTGGTTTCGATTCACCAATTAAGTAGGCGTATACACGATTTGGATCAGCGGGCGTTACAGCGATTCGTGCGCCACCGTCATTGCGTGCGGGATCAGTGGAGTTATACCATCCACTTGACTGAACGACCCAATTTTGACCGGAATCCGTTGATTTGAGGAATTCACAATTCAAGGTGCTTCCATTGTGTTTCACTAAATATAGAATTATGCTATTTGCTGTATTTGCTTTGATGTCATAACTGGCATCGGAATATTGCTGAATCCAATTCAAGCCACCATCAGTACTTTTGTAAAGTCCTTTATCTGTTGCTGCAAAAACGAGGTTGGCATTTCCAGGATGAATGAAAATCTCATTCACGCCAAAATTGGTATTAGGAAGAACATTTATCCACGTGGTTCCACCGTCCAAGGAACGAAAAATCCCTTTGTTTCCTCCTGCAAATAATGTGTTTGGATTTGAGTTTTGGACTTCTACGGCTGTCACACCACTACCGAAATCTAGTGCAAGGGAAATACAGGTCCAGTTTGCACCTGCATCGATACTTTTATATACTTCACCGGGTTCCGTTCCGCAATAACAAACATTTGGCGTGTTCAAACATTGGTCAAAGCTGTACACATTTGTTTGACCTGATCCTTGTGTTAGTCCTTCTTGGAAATTTGTAATGGGTCCGACAACGCTCCAATTAGACGTTTTTTGCTGTTGTTGTTTGCGTAAATAGGCTTTGTCAATTTGAGCTTGTGTTTCATCACTTGGTTTAACGATGAATCCTGCTTCATTGAGGTAGGGCAGGGCTGCTCTTCTCCAACGTTTGTAATATTGTGTGTGATACGTTTTAACGAATTCATGATCCGTAAAATAGGAACGGTACAAGGCATCAACTTCAAAAACACTCGGGTTTTCCGCATACATCATCTGCGCCCATTCAGGTAGCGTAGAAATTTCATGTGAACTTGGTTTTTTCAGGTTTTGGGCGAAGGTTATTCCTGAAACACAAAAAAGAAAGAAAGTTAGTAGTAGACTTGGACGCATCATCTCGGTTAAAATTGAGTTGAGCTAATTTAGTCTTTTTTACGAAATGTTACTTTAAGAAAGGAAATGATTTTTCCAATCAGGACTTGGAACCATGCATGTTTCCCTCATTCCAAAAACGCGGTAGCGTCTTCTTGCACAAAAACGGTACATGGCATTTCGAAGAAAGGAAGGAACCAATCGAAAAATGGAAGTGAGTTTCCAAATCCCACCTAAATCACTTAAAATTCCCAATACTGCTGAACTTTCGGTGTGCACCTTGCCGTTTTTCAGATAGATCACCGAATCCATGGGATTTACCTTGAACTGCATGGATTTCACCTGATCTTGAACGAAATCGGATTGTGCCGTGGTGAAATAAAATTGGTTTGTCCTATCCTTTTTAAGGATATATTGCACAAACGAATTACACAGAATGCACACTCCATCGAAAACAATGATCTTTTTATCCAGCATTATTTTGCTATGGGAACCTCAATTTTCTTAGGATTATTCACTTTTTCGTTCGTTAATGCCAAATCCAAAACCTCCGACATTTTACTGACAAAATGAAATTGGATTCCCTTCAAGTATTCTTCTTTGATTTCGTCGATGTCCTGTTTGTTTTTCACGCAAAGAATGATTTCCTTGATTCCAGCTCGTTTTGCCGCTAAAATCTTCTCTTTAATTCCTCCAACTGGAAGTACATCGCCGCGAAGGGTGATTTCCCCCGTCATCGCTAGGTTTTTTTTGACTTTTCGTTGCGTAAATACCGAAGCTAATGAAGTCAACATGGTTATTCCGGCACTAGGTCCATCTTTTGGCGTTGCGCCTTCAGGCACGTGTACATGAATGTTGTGTTCATCAAAGACTTCTTGTTCGAGTCCAAGCAACTCACTGTGTCCTTTTAAAAACTCCAAGGCAATGACCGCTGATTCTTTCATTACATCACCCAAATTTCCAGTGAGGGTTAATTTCCCTTTTCCTTTCGTAATGGATGATTCAATGAATAAAATATCACCGCCGACAGAAGTCCAAGCTAAACCGGTAACAACTCCAGCTGTGTCATTATTGATGTATTTTGTTCGTGCTCTTCCAGCTCCAAGGAAGGTAAAGAGATCTTCCATGGTGATGGTGGAAGTAAATTCTTCCTCCATAGCAATCTGGCGCGCTCTGTTACGAACCAATTTCGCCGTTACTTTATCTAAACCGCGGACACCCGATTCATTGGTGTATTCCTCCACGATTTTCTCCCACACTTTTTTATCTACTTGGATATCCTTGTTGGTGATTCCGTGTTCGGCAATCTGCTTGGGAAGTAAATGTCTTTTAGCGATTTCTATTTTCTCTTCGATGGTATATCCATTGACTTCAATTATTTCCATTCGGTCCAATAAGGGAGATTGAACAGTGCTCAAGCTATTTGCTGTTGCGATAAACAAAACCTTTGATAAGTCAAATTCAGTTTCTACGTAATTGTCGTAAAACGCACTGTTTTGTTCCGGATCCAATACTTCCAATAGGGCCGAGGATGGATCTCCGTGGTGATTTCTTCCTAATTTATCGATTTCATCCAATACAAAAACGGGATTAGCCGTTTCTGCTTTTTTCAAATTCTGCATGACACGTCCAGGCATCGCTCCAATATAGGTTTTGCGGTGACCTCTAATCTCTGCTTCGTCGTGTAGTCCACCAAGAGACATGCGAATGTATTTTCTCCCCAAGGCTTCAGCGATGGATTTTCCCAAGGATGTTTTTCCCACACCTGGAGGACCGTAGAAACAAAGAATCGGAGATTTCATGTTTCCTTTCAGTTTCAGGACAGCCAAATATTCCAAAATACGTTCTTTGACTTTTTCCATTCCGAAGTGATCACGTTCTAGGATTTTCTTCGCACGTTTTAAGTCAAGTTTATCGTTCGTGTAAACTCCCCAAGGAAGGTCTAGCAATAAATCTAAGTAGTTCATTTGAACCGTATACTCAGCTCCTTGCGGATTCATGCGCTGTAGTTTCTCGAGTTCTTTGATGAATAATTTCTCTACACGCTCATCCCATTTCTTCGATTTTGCACGTTCTTCGAAATCTCGTACGTCTTGAATTTGTGGATTGTCGCCCAATTCATCTTGAATCGTTCGCATTTGCTGATGAAGGAAGTAATCGCGTTGTTGTTTGTCCAAGTCCTTGCGCACCCGGTTTTGAATTTCGTTGCGCATTTCGAGCATTTGCACTTCGAGTGTCAAATGTTCCATGACCATCATCACGCGTTTTTTGACATCCATTTCCTGCAGCATTTCTTGCTTTTTTGCCACATCTGCATTCATATTGGAGGAGATGAAATTGACCAAGAACGTTGGGCTATCGATGTTTCCGATGGCAAACTGTGCTTCCGAAGGAATGTTTGGACTTTCGCGAATAATTTGAAGCGCCAAGTCTTTGATTGTCTTGAACATAATGTCAAGCTCTTGATTCCCTTTTTCAAATGGAATTTCCTTGAAAATGTTCACTTTCGCACGCATGTACGGTTCTGTTTGAACGGGCGTAACGATTTCAAATCGACGTTTTCCTTGAAGAATAACGGTTGAACTTCCATCAGGCATTTTTAATAAGCGTACGATTTGAGCAACCGTACCGATAGAATGTAAGTCAACGAAATTAGGAGATTCTTCCTCTTGGTTTTTTTGTGAAACGACACCGATGATTTTATTTCCTTTGTTTGCCTCTTGTATTAATTTAATCGATTTATCTCGTCCTACAGTAATTGGAATTACGACCCCAGGAAAGAGCACATTGTTTCGTAAAGGAAGAATAGGTAGTTCGTTTGGAAATTCTTGTTTATTGACATTTTCCTCTTCTTCAGCGGTAATTAAAGGGATAAATTCTGCATCTGATTCCATGCCAGACATCCCGAAAAAACCGTGTTCAAATAAATCACTCATATATTTTTTATTGCGACAAGTTGTCATATTAGTTTGGAGCATCTCAAACTTTCGTAAGTAGAAACTAGGTATAACGAATTAGACAAGCATTGTGCCATGCTTGAATTGACTGAAAATTCGTCAGTTTATGGTCTGGATTGATGCAGTGTTTCAAAGATTTTAAGATCTGCCGCTGTAAATGCTACATGTCGACGGTCCATCATGGCCTTTGCTGCTTGAATGGCTTTGTCCAATTGAAAAACACTCTGTTCTGCACCATTTAACCAAGTGAATGAAGCGAGGTGTTTTGGCGGAAATGAGTCCGAAAATACATTCACGGCAAATCCAACCACAGATGCAGTGTTGAACATCGTATTGATGGCACTTTTGGAATGATCGCCCATGCAAAGTCCCATGAATTGAAGTTCATTTGCCTCAATGCTTTTGGATTCGTAACTGAAACTGGAAACGTTGCTGTAATTGTTCTTTAAATTGGAGGAGTTGGTATCTGCTCCGAGGTTGCACCATTCACCAAGAATGGAATTACCTAAAAACCCATCGTGTCCTTTGTTTGAAAATGCTTGGAAGATGACATTGCTTACTTCGCCACCAACACGGCAATGAGGCCCAATAGTTGTTGCTCCATAGATTTTTGCGCCCATTTTCACTACTGCTTTCTCGCAGAGTGCAAATGAACCACGGATCATGGATCCTTCCATGATTTCGGCGTTTTCACCGATGTAGATAGGACCGTAATTTGTATTCAAGGTACATCCTTCAATCGTTGCCCCTTTTTCTATAAACAGCAAATCACTCAATCCAATTAAAGTATTTGTTTTGGATAATTTTTGTGATTTTCGCTCATCTGTAATTAAATAGAAGTCCAAAGCAATTGCGGCCTCATTCTTTTGGTAAAGATCCCAACGATGTTCTATTACTATTGGCGCCAATCCTTTGAATTCAATTTTGGTGGAGCTAACTCCGTTTTCTGCGATAAACAATCCATTCCAGTAAAGTGAACATCCTTCTTCTAGTGCATAAACGGCTGCAGCAACTTCTTCGTTTGGAATGACTTGTGCGTTCACACGAATTGGTGTGTCAACTGCTGGAAACTTTTCTTGCAAATAGGATTCCGTGATAAATCCAACCTCACAGTCAGGAAGTAATCGTTCCCAACGTTCGTCGTTGGTGTAAATCCCCATGCGTAAATTCCCCACCGGCCGACTTAAGGTCAAAGGCGCGAAGCGTAAGTGAAGTCCGTTATCGTCTAAGTTAATTTTCATACTATAGCTTTTTCTATTGGTGCTGTACTCGTGAGGTAAAGTAGGGTAAAGGTAAGTCCTCCATTTAATATAAGCATTTCATGTCCGAAAATATAGCCATTTAACCAATTTTCTACCTGGTAATTCGGATCGAAATACGTCATAATTAATGGTCCATAGGTGATTCCAAGACAAATAATTGGCGCAATCAAACAAACGATAGGAACCATGTAATTTTTCAAGCTTCTTTTGGTGAGGATTCCAAAAGCGAATAAGCCCAATAATGGACCATAGGTAAATCCAGCGATGGTAAAAATCAAATCGACAATGCTTTTGTTATCCATCCATTTAAAATAGAAGACAAGTAACATGAATAAGACGGCAAAGGACAAATGAACGCCTTTTCGCAGCTTATTTTTTTGTGTTTCATCCATATCGGAACGACGTTCAAAACCTAAAATATCGATGCAGAAAGAAGACGTTAATGCGGTAATCGCACCATCCACAGATGGAAAAAGAGCTGATATGAGTCCGATAATGAAAATGATAAAAATACCAAAAGGTAAGTGTTGTTGAACGATGGATGGAAACAAATCATCTGGTTTAAATTCCCAACCATGTTGAGTGGTAAAGAGTTGAAGCATTCCACCCAGTAGAAGGAACAACGCGTTCACAAAGAGAAGAATGAAACTAAAAACCACCATGTTTTTCTGTGCATCTTTCAAATTCTTCACACTGATGTTTTTCTGCATCATTTCTTGATCAAGTCCTGTCATGGTAATCGTAATAAAGGCTCCACCAATGATGTGTTTCCACATGAAATCCTTGCGCAGTGGATCGGTGCTCCATAGTTTGGTCATGCCACCTTCGGACATTTGACTCCAAATGTGTCCCCACGACCAATTTAGTTCACTTTGAATGGCAAGAATACACACAACCAATGCGAGTAACATGAAAACCGTCTGAAGCGTGTCTGTCCAAACGATGGTTTTCACTCCGCCGCGGAACGTATAGGCAATGATCATGGCAATGATAATCACAGTAGACAGCCAGAAGGGAATGCCGACACTATCAAAAACAAATAACTGTAGGACATTGATCACTAAATAGAGTCGAACGGTAGCGCCTAATGTTCGTGACAAAATGAAATAGCCAGCGCCCCATTTGTAGGCAGCAAAACCCAGTCGGTATTCCAGGTAGCGGTAAATGGAGCTTAAGTTGTATTTGTAATAGAGTGGAAGTAGGACATAGGCTACAATGAAATAACCAATAAAGAATCCAAGCACCATTTGGTAATAATAGAATCCGTTGGCAGTGACAGTTCCGGGCACCGAAACAAAAGTTACACCGGAAAGCGAGGTTCCAATCATGCCGAATGCGACGAGGTACCAAGGACTTTTCTTATCACCTGTAAAGAAACTTTGAGACGTAGAATTTTTCGATGTGTAGTGAGAAATCAATAACAAGACACCAAAGTAGGCGATTAGAATGATGATGATAAAAGCTTGATTCATGCCGAATGTTTGAAGTGTAAAAATAATCGAAAGGATCTTATGTACTGAGAATTTAACGCATTACTTTTCATTCGATTGTTATCTTTGTTGAAAACAACACATATGGAACTTTGGATCTTTCTTTTGTTATTGATATTCTTCGGATTGACAATCATCGCATTGGTGTATTTCTTTTTGAAGCGTCAAGAGGATCAAGAAATAGTGAAACTTCAATTGGAATTGCGTAAAGGGCGCCAAGAATTTTTCTTACCTTCTCGATTAGAGGCTTATCAACGTGCGATTTTGTTGATGGAGCGTATTCATCCCAATAGTTTAGTTATGCGTGCACATCAAGGGAACGTTTCTGCTTTAGCGCAGCAGGGAATATTATTAAAAACCATCCGAGAGGAGTTCGATCACAATGTGGCTCAACAGTTGTTTATATCAGAGACTGGATGGAAAATGATGCGTGATTCGAAAGAAGAATCTATCCGTTTGATCAATCTAGCTGCCGCACAAATTAGTAGCAATTCGACTTCTTTGGATTTATCGGCGAAAATTATGGAATTATTGACGCAATTAGAGGTGATGCCATCTGAAGTTGCTGTATCCTTTCTAAAACAAGAGTTTCAATCGTTATTTTGATTTAAACTTCGCTTTTAAGATTTCCACGACCATCGGTAGGAGCGAAAGTCCAACGATGCCAAAAATCACCACTTCAAAGTTTTTCTGAACGAAGGCCATATTGCCGAAGAAATAACCAAGTAAGGTTAATCCGGACACCCATGTAACGCCACCAATGAAGTTGAAACGCAAGAATTTTTGATAACTCATGTTTCCGATTCCGGCAACGAATGGCGCGAAGGTGCGAACGATCGGGACAAAGCGTGCGATGATGATGGTTTTTGATCCGTGTTTTTCGTAAAAAGCATGCGTTTGATCAATGTATTTTTGCTTGACCAGTTGACGATTCCCTATTTTCCATTGTAAAACCTTAAGTCCAATTGTTTTTCCAAGAAAATAATTCAAACCATCACCTAAAATGGCAGCAATGATTAATAGAATTAAGACAAGAACAAGGTTGAGTTCTGCTGTTTCACCGTCTTTCACTACGCCAGCACAGAAGGTGCCAGCAGCAAACAATAAAGAGTCACCGGGTAAAAGAGGCATAACGACCAATCCTGTTTCCACGAAAATAATAAGGAAAAGAATGCCGTAAATCCACATGCCATAATCTTGAATGAGGGCAAATAAATGAGCGTCCAAGTGAAGGAAGAAATCCAGAAAATCTTTGAGTAAGGTCATTAGTCGAGTTTTAAGGATGGATCAACGTGCTCAATCCAACCGAGGATCCCACCTTCCATGACAAAAACGTTTGGAAAATGAAATTCTGTTTCTAACAAATTTACGACAGCTTCGGCACGACGTCCAGATTGACACATGATAACGACATTTTTATCCTTGGAAATTTCTTGAGATCTCGCTGAGATTTCTCCCATTGGAATATGTATAAATCCAGCATTGCAGTGCTGGTATTCATAGTCTTCACGAATATCAATTACAATCAAATTGTCCTCTTTCGACAATCTTTCTTTACAGCTTTTTGGGTCGATGTAGCGCATAATTTGTTTTGGCAAAGATAAGATTTGCTTTTAATTCTGAGCAATAGGAATCATTTTAGCACCATTACTTAAAGAATTTCGGTTTGAAATCCAAGGCATGAAAAGGATTTGGTACCCTCGTTTTTGACTAGTAATGGGTTTGTAGTACACGTGAAAGAGTTGTTTGTTAACTTGAATTTCTCTCCCATCCTTTTTTCTTTGGATACGTATTTCATTTGCTTCGCATCTGAGGTGTAGGTTTTTATTTCGAATGGATATAAATTTCAATTTTGAAGGATGTAATTTTAAGTAATTATCTGCGGAAAATTTGATTTTATCAGGTAGTTCTGCGTCATAAAAACACCAACTTTTCTCACCAGATTTAAAGATAACCGTAAGTTTTTTTTCATTCAATATGCACACATGCGTATCAGATGCCAGTTGAAAGCGTTCGTAGCTAATCCATCCTAAAATGAAGAGAAAATGGAGCGCATTAATTCGCCAGTAGATTTTTTTTGTTTCGCCTAAGATCAGGACACTCGCAACGAAAAGAAGAATAGGGGCAAAGATGATCGGTAAATCAAATCCGTAAACAAGTGCTCCAGGCCATGTCTCAATCCACTGGATGAAGCGAAACATCCAACATACGGAATAGAGCAAAATGAGTCCATTTAGTTTTCCTAACAAGGGAATTTTGTGTGTGACCAGAATGAAAATCCCTGCTCCCAAAACAATGGAAGAAAGCCCCATGAGTCCAAGGTTTGCCAAGGCGAAGTAATTAGGAAACTGATGAAAATAATACAAAGTTAAAGGTGTTGTAGTCACTTGAGCTGCGAATCCGATTGCGGTTCCTTCCCATAAGTAGTATAGAATTTTATTGGATGGATTCCATATTCCAGCGATTTTTTGGTAAAATAAGAAGATGCCGAGCATGGCTAAATAGGACAATTGAAAACCGATATCAAATAAATACATGGGTTTCCAAAGCACAATTACGAATGCGGTAAAAAACAGGGTGTTAATGGAAGAAGCTTGGAGTCCTTTCCATTGTGTCCATGTCAACACACTAAACATAAATACCGCACGTATCACCGATGGAGAAAAACCGGTCATCAGCGCATAAAACCATAATAATAGGATGATGAATAAAATAGCGGTTGAACGTTTGATCCATTTTGCACCAAGTTTAACAATCGCTAGTAATAATTGTAGAATTAATCCAATGTGCAAACCAGAAACAGCGAGAATATGCATAGATCCCGTCGCTGTAAATGCGCTTCGTATTTCATTATCCAACAAGGATTTATCACCTAAAATTAATGCTTGTGCTATGCCTAGTTCTTGGCCTCTAAGGTGTTCGGACAATATATCCATACACATTGTTTGAGCCTGACGAACGGTCTTTGTTAAGAAGTTCGATTTTATGGTTTTTTTTACAAAATAGTCTTTTCCCTCCATGAAAAACATGCCGCATATCCCTTTGGTTTTCCAATAGGTTTTTAAATCAAATTCACCCGGATTCCCTTTGTTTTCCATTGGAATAACTGCTGCTTTCACAGTAAGAAGCTGGTCTAATTGCGGTGTTTTTTTTCCTTTCACATAAAAACGAATGGGTGTTGCAAAGAGCTGTTCACCTCTTTTCCATTGAATGATCCCGATGCCTTTTGTCCAAGGTTTACCCGCTTGGATTTCCATCACACGCATCTGAAAAACCGTTTTTCCCGAATGAAAATGCCAAGCACTCCAACCTGTGTTTTTCTGTTGTTCGCCATGAGCGTAACATCCTAACAATCCAAAAACGGCAAGTAGGAACAATTGTTTTGCGATAACATGAGCGGTTTCGAATGAAAACAAAATTGCTGAAGCAATCAATATATTTGCGAAAAAGAGGTAGTAAAAGTCCGTGTAATCCGCCAGTTTTTCAGCGCAGAAAATACCGATGGAGAAAAAGACACATAGGTAAACAAAAGGGTAACGCGAAAAAGCCGGACGAAAATCCGGTGTTAAATTTGACATGGAGTGGAAAAGTTTAATTCAAGTAGAACTTTCCTTCCATCCAAATAATAATTTCATTTTTTAAAAATTCTCTTAGGTATTCTTCCGTTTCTCTTTCGCTTAGCTTGATTTCGAGGGACAACTCGTTTAAGGTTAAAGGTTTTTCCAATAAGTCTAAAATTCTTCGTTGATTAGAGTTTTTTGGAAGAGCGTTTTTTTGACAAACGTCACAAGTCCCACAAGGCTCTGAAGATTGTCCAAAGTATGCAATCACCTGTTGTGAACGGCAAATGGATTTTTCACAAAAGTGAATAATGGCATCTGCTTTTTGGATGGCAATATCTCTGCGTTCTTTGTATATGCTAGGTTTTAAGTAGATATGACTATCCGGCAGTCTTTCCGTGATGTAGGTAACGGTTGGAAGACTACTTCTGAGGTTTAAATCGATAATTCCGTGTTGCTGCATAAACTCTAGTTGTTGAGTTAAACGCTCAAAATTGATTTTTAGTCTTTTGCAAATCTCATCTTCGTGAATTACATGAAAATATTCAAAGATTCCAGGATAAGAACGGGTTAGTAAAGTAGAAAGAGGATGGGTCGATTCATATTGTATTTGGAAATTATACAACTCCCTATTTGTCACTAAAAACCTTAGTTTAGTAGGGTGGAAGGTCCCTTCAGAAAATAGTAGATTTTCATTCAACTCTAATATTTTTAGCGAGTGAAAGGTTGTTTCGTAATCTAGTTTATAGACTTGACACATTTTTTTCAAATCGAGTGGGTAGGTTTCGTCTTTCCCTGATCCAATGGCGATTTTTAGAAAATTAGAAATAGCTCGGTAGGTATTTAGCACATCTGTTTTTGCTGGAAACTTCTTTAAAGTAGCTGAACGCAGGTTTTCAGTGTCTCGATCCTCAAAAAATAACAGTGCTTTTGCGCTTTCTCCATCTCTTCCACCACGTCCTGCTTCTTGAAAATACGCTTCTAGGGAACTGGGGATTTCATAATGAAGGACAAATCGAACATTTGGTTTATCGATTCCCATTCCAAAGGCGTTTGTTGCGACCATGATGCGTCTTTTTTCGGACATCCAATCGTTTAACATCCGCTCCCGTTCAGATTTTGTGAGCCCACCGTGATAAACGCCACAAGAAATACGGTTCGACATCAGGAGTTTCACCATTTCCTTCACTGACCTACGTGTTTGACAATAGACAATTCCAACATCGGTAGAATGTTTGCAATGAGCTAAAATGGATTCCATTTTATTACTCGTTTTTCGAACTTGATAATGTAGGTTTTCTCGAACAAAAGAAGCTTCGTGAATCTCTACTTTCTTCAATTCCAAATGTTGAATGATGTCCTTTTTAACGCGCTCAGTGGCTGTT
>CAIOSO010000044.1 GCA_903860985.1 uncultured Flavobacteriales bacterium | reverse complement strand
TAAATAACTAAAATATAAATGAAGCCTAATTATTTATTTTAATAATGCTGCGTCAAGGTTATTGTCCATTTGACAAATACTAATGAAAAATAGTATAAATACCCATAAAAAAATAGAACAAGTACTAATTTATATGGGTATAATTACCTAATAGAAATTTCACCATGTTTAGAAGTGATAAATGAGAAAAGGTGGAATTTACGTCAGTAAACTACCATCGTTTTTAATGGTTCTGATTTCCAAATTTGGACTGGATCAATGAAAAAAAGAGAATTGTGTCTTCATTTGACAAGGTCTACAAAAAAGTATATCATAGTTATTTCTGTCGAATCAATTTCAATGCAGCATCGATATGTCCTACTGGATCTAATTGTGAATTGAAAACACCGATAACCGTTCCTTGTTCATTCATGATATAAGTAACCCTTCCTGGGATGAGTCCAAATAAATTACTTGGCACACCGAAAATTTGACGAACTTGCTTTTTCGCATCCGAAAGCAAGTCATAAGGCAATGTATGTTTCTCAATGAATCCAACATGGCTAACCACACTGTCGGAGGAAATGCCAAATACCGCGCAACCTTCCGCAATAAATTCTGCGTACCGGTCTCTGAATTCACAAGCTTCCTTCGTGCATCCGGGTGTATCGTCCTTCGGATAGAAGAATAAAACAACCTTTGACTTCCCAAGGTAATCAGCAATTTCTACTATCTTTCCTGCTTGATTAGGCAAGGAGAAAAGTGGACAATTGTCCCCAACTTGAATGGAATTAGTCATTTAGTGCTTGTTTAAATCGAGTGAGAACGCGATCACGCGCAAATGCGTGGTCTATGATGGGACTTGGATAGGAGCTTGTCCCATATTCCGGCACCCATTTTTGAATGTATTCTTTTTGTCTGTCGAATTTTTCTTGTTGTGCAGTTGGATTAAAGACCCGAAAATAGGGAGCTGCATCACAACCACATCCTGCTGCCCATTGCCAGCCACCGATGTTACTCGCAAGTTCAAAATCCATGAGTTTTTGAGCAAAGTAGGCCTCTCCTCGTCGCCAATCAATGAGTAGGTGTTTGGTTAAAAAACTTGCGACAACCATTCGAACTCGATTGTGCATGAATCCTGTTTCATTTAATTCTCGCATACCGGCATCTACGAGCGGATAGCCTGTTTTCCCTGCACACCATGCCTGGAAATGTTCCTCATTTTGCTCCCATTGGATTTTATCGTATTGCTTTTTAAACGAGCCTTGAACGGAATGCGGAAAGTGATAAATGATCATTTGGTAGAAGTCCCGCCAAATCAATTCATTTAAGTACGTCTCGTTTCGATCACGCGCGAAACGTGCCAATTGACGAATGCTGATAGTTCCAAATCGTAAGTGAAGACTCAACCTACTTGTTCCATTGACCATCGGAAAATTACGGTTCTCATGGTATTGCTTGACAATCGATTCTGGAAAAGATCGATCTGGAAAAGGGAATAACTCTTCATCTTCAAATCCAAGTTCTTTCATGGAGATTAGCTCTTGAACCTTTTCTCTTCGTGCGAAATGCGCTGAATAAAGTGAAGTTGAATAAGAGGACAAGGACGTTTCCGTTAAAGTAGCTTTCCATTTTCTCGCATAGGGAGTGAAAATGGTGTAGGGAAGTCCGTCATCTTTCGTTACTTCGTTTTTCTCAAAAATCACATGATCTTTTGATCCGATAAATGAAATGCCTAAATCTTCCAAGGATGCAAAGATCTGTTTATCTCGCTCCAGTGCATATGGTTCGTAATCTCGGTTGGTGTAGACGGCTGAACATCCAAGTTGTTTGGCAATGGAAGGAATCAATTCATAGGGATTACCGAAGTAAACCTTTAGATCGGACTCCAACTCTTGGTATTCCTTTTTAAGGGATTGAATTTCCTGATGAATAAAGCGTACGCGTTGATCATTAGGTGGCAATTCCGAAAGAATCATTGAGTCAAAAATAAATACAGGTTGAACCTGATCATTTTCTTTCAGTGCTTTAAATAATCCAGCATTATCCTCAATTCGCAGGTCTCTGCGGTGCCAAAAAAGTACCATTTTGATTTATTTACCTGCGTATTCCACACAATTATTTTCCGTTTCCCATAATTTAATGATCAATGCCAAATGCATGGGTAATTTTGATCTCAAAAGGTTCCAAGCAACAACGGCAATGTTTTCCGCCGTTGGATTCAAGTCTTTAAATTCTGGGCAGTCAAGGTTTAGATTTCGGTGGTCAAATCGTTCGTCAATTTCAGATTTAATGGCCTCCTTAACGATTTTTAAATCAATCACATATCCCGTTTCTGGATCTATTTCCCCTTCCAATATGACTTCTAGCACGTAGTTATGTCCGTGGTAATTGGGGTTACTGCACTTTCCAAAAATCTCCACATTATGTTCCTGTGTCCAGTCTGGACGAAACAATCGATGCGCTGCGTTAAACGTAGCTCTTCTACTTACTTTCATATGTTAACGCTTTTTGTATGGAAGATAAATGATCGACCAATAATAAGTTAAACCACGCGGTGTATTTTTCCGGATACAAGGCGATGTGATTTTGTAATTCCAAAAAATCAATCCATTTATAATCCATTACCTCGTCCAAATTGATGTTTGGATTTTCATTGGAAATGCCATAAAAAACGTGGTCAATTTCATGTTCAATTAATCCATCTTCCAATTCAGCGCGATAGGTGAATTTGAAAATTTCCTCCATGCTTGTCTGCATTCCCATCTCCTCTTTCAATCGTCGATAGGCGGCATCTAAATTCGACTCGTTTGGACGTGGATGGCTGCAACAAGCATTGGTCCAAAGTCCGGGTGAATGGTACTTTTCCGCAGCACGCTGTTGGAGCAGCATTTCACCTTTCTCATTGAAGATTAATATAGAAAATGCACGGTGTAATAGTCCTTTTTCGTGGGCTTCCATTTTTCCCATCCTTCCAATGGCCTGATCCTCGGAATCTACTAAAATGACCTCTTCTAACATGTTAAAGGATATTCAAGTTGTGACGAACATAGGAGGTTAAAAGGATACGCATTTTTCGGTAGTTCGGAATACGAATTCGTTCATCTAATATGTTTTGAGCAGATTTCGCTTTGATTTTTTTAAACAACTTAAAGTAATATTTGTAAGCCATGTATACGCCAAATCGTGCATTTTTAGGAAGTTGTAAAATTCCTTCATATCCTGCCTTGAAATCCGCTTCGATATCAATTTCAATCTCTTTTTTGACCGTTGAATTAAATTCTCCCATGTTAATCCCTGGAAAGTAGGTGCGGCCTAGGGTTTGAAAATCATCCTTCAAATCCCTTAAGAAATTAATCTTTTGAAAGGCTGATCCAAGTTTCATCGCGCTTGGCTTCAGACGTTCATACTCGACTTCATTGCCATTAACAAATACTTTCAGACACATGAGTCCAACAACTTCTGCAGAACCAAGGATGTACAATTCATACTGCTCCTTCGTGTAAAATTGCTTATTTAAGTCCATTTCCATGGAATGTAAAAATGAGTCAATCAGATCCATCGGAATAGAATAGGTATTTACGGCCCATTGAAAACTATTAAGAATCGGATTCAATGAAATTCCTTCTGCGATGGCTTTATATGTTTGCACTTTGAAATCTGCAAGCAATGCTTCTTTATCGAATCCATGAAAAGAATCTACGATCTCATCAGCAAAGCGAACAAATCCATAAATGGAATAGATTGGTTTGTGAAGGCTGGAATCTAAAAAACTGATGCCTAATGAAAAGGAAGTACTGTATCTTTTGGTCGTTAGTTGACTCATCTCTTGACTGATGTCGTCGAATAATTGTTTCATAGCCGTTATTTTATCGGGAATTCTTTCATGATTTGATTAGCCACTACTTCACCAGAAATAATGGAAGGAGGCACCCCTGGGCCTGGAACGGTGAGTTGTCCAGTGTAATAAAAGTTCTTCAGTTTTTTATTTTTCAAACTTGGTTTTAAAATGGCAGTTTGACGCAAGGTGTTGGCTAAGCCGTATGCATTTCCTTTGAACGCATGGTAATCTCCTTTGAAGTCATTGATGCAGTAACTTCTTTTGTAAACGATGTGTTGACTGATATCGTTTCCAGTAATTTCTTTCAATCGATTGACGAGAATCCCAAAGTATTTCTCGCGTATTTCATCTTCATCTTTTAAATCAGGTGCGATTGGAACAAGGAAAAATAGATTTTCACATCCCTCTGGAGCTACCGATGGATCCGTTATGGATGGAGCACTTAAATAAAATAAAGGCGAAGTTGGCCAACTTGGATCTTTGTAAATTTCTTTTCCATGTTCTTCTAAAGATTCATCGAAAAATAAGTTATGATGTTGGAGCTTTTCTAGTCGTTTGTTGATGCCTACATAAAAAATCAAACAAGATGGCGCCATGGTGCGTTTGTCCCAATATTTTTCCGAATAATTGGCTTTTTCCTTCAGTAATTTACTTTCCGTATGCTCGTAGTCAGCACCGGATACGATGACGTCAGACTCAAACAATTGTTTATCTGTTCGTGCCGCTGTTGCCAATTTTTGATCGGTTTCGAATCCAGTAACTTCCTGGTCTGTTAAAATTTTCACCCCTTGACTTTTCGCAATCTTAGCAAATGCTTCAATAAATTTATGCATACCTCCCATGGGGTACCAGGTACCTAGGGACATATCTGCATAGTTCATTAAGGAATAAAGCGCAGGTGTTTCATTGGGCATAGCCCCCAAAAATAAAACAGGAAACTCGAGTAGCGATAATATTTTTGGATGTTTGAAGTATTTCCGAATGTACGTGGAGAATGACGAGAGCAAATGCATGTTCAATAACCCACCTAATATTCGTCTATCTGCAAATTCAAACAAGCTCAAACTTGGTTTGAAAACCAAATCTTGCATCCCTACTTGATATTTGTAGGCCGCATCCTTTAAAAATTTGCGCAATTGCAAGGAACTTCCTGGCTCCAATGATTCAAACCAAAGTTCTAATTCGTTCATGGAGGCCGGAACATCGGTATAACTATGATCGGGCCAATAAACTCTATAGGACGGATCTAATCTTTTTAATTCGTAAAAATCACTCGCGGTATGACCAAACTGCTGATAAAAACGTTCAAAAACGTCAGGCATCCAATACCAGCTTGGACCCATGTCAAAAGTGAATCCGTGTGATTCAAATTGACGTGCACGTCCACCAATGTGACTATTTTTTTCTAGAATAGTAACGTCGTAGCCAGCTTTGCCTAAAAAGGCAGCAGTGGACAAACTGGAAATACCAGCTCCAAGAATAGTAACTTTTTTGGCCATAAATTAATTTGCTGAAAAAGCAAAGTCAGGTAAACTATCCATTAGTTTTTTTCTCGCAATGAAAATACGACTTTTTACCGTACCAATAGGAATATCTAATTTATTTGCAATTTCTTTATACTTGAAACCTTGAAAATGCATTTCAAAAGGCTCCTTGTATTCTTCTCCTAAGCCATCGATTTTTTCTTGAATATCCTTCACCGAAATAATTTCTATGGCAGATTCTTCGTGACTTGGAGTGTTGGAAACTAAAAATGATTCTTTAGAATGATCAAATATAGCACCCGATTTTACTTTTCGTCGGTATTGGTTAATAAACAAATTTCGCATAATGGTAAATACCCAAGCTTTGAAATTTGTTTGTGGAGTATAATAATTACGATACGTAATTGCTTTTAACATCGTTTCTTGCGTTAAATCCTTCGCGTCTTCATGATTTCTAGTAAAACTCATCGCGAAAGAAGTAAGATTATTCTCTAAACCAATAAGTGCTTCGTTAAATTCTAAAGTTGACATAATGCTTTGTTTAACAATTGAGTCATAAAGTTAAACAAAAATGTTTAACAAAAAACAAAAAAGATTAAACAAAATAGTAAGATTAATATATTTACCTGCTGAATGCCTTGTCAATACTAGGCTGAAAAAAAATGAATCACATTGAAAAAATTAGATATTTACATTATCTAACATAATTTTTACCATGGCATCTGTGTCGAACTCAGCCTTCCATCCCCAATCTTTTTGAGCATAGGAATCATCAATGCTATTTGGCCAACTGTCTGCAATGGCTTGACGAAAGTCTGGTTCATAGGAAATCCTGAAATCTGGTAGGTACTTTTGAATAGATGTTGCTAATTCAGCCGGTGTAAACGAAGATCCAGCTAAATTGTAGGCTGAGCGAATTTTAATTTTCTGCGCTGGAGCTTGCATTAACTCAATGGTGCCTCGAATGGCGTCGTCCATGAACATCATCGGTAGGGCTGTATCTTCTTT
The DNA here is from genome assembly GCA_903860985.1 of uncultured Flavobacteriales bacterium. Lineage (GTDB taxonomy): Bacteria > Bacteroidota > Bacteroidia > Flavobacteriales_D > Crocinitomicaceae > UBA952. The sequence continues at coordinate 4,174 of CAIOSO010000044.1, read as the reverse complement.
CAAGAAACACGTAAAGGACCCTTGAGATTTTGCTTTGTAAAAAATGTCCACCGCGTAATCTGTAGTTCCTCCACCTGGTAAACTTTTGTAGGAGATTAATCCTGGGTAACGGATGCTACGCACGTCTACTCCGAATTTATGGAAGTAGTATTCACACCAACGTTCACCCGCTTGTTTCGAAATACCGTATACTGTAGATGGTTCCATTATGGTATGCTGTGGTGTCAAATCCGCAGGTGTGGTTGGACCAAATACGGCAATTGAACTTGGCCAAAATACTTTTTTCAAATGTCCTTCTTTTGCTAAATCTAAAATGGTAAACAACCCTTCCATATTTAATTTCCATGCAAAGTCTGGATTCTTTTCAGCAGTAGCAGAGAGTAATGCAGCGAGTAAATATACCTCATCTACTTTTTCTTCCATGATAAATGAACGCACCGCCTCTCGATCTAGAATGTCCATTTTTATGTATGGGCCATTATTTAAAATAGGTGGACATTCCTCTTTCAAATCTGCAGCAATGACATTTGATGCACCATAAATAGTGCGCAAGGTAAGAACGAGTTCGGTGCCTATTTGTCCACAAGAACCGATAACGATGATTTTTGACATGTAATAAAGTGTTTGGACAAATTTAAGTTTTGCTTTCATTATAATTCAGTTTCTATTCTATTTTTTATTTCTTAGAAAACTGATTAAAATCATTTATTAGTCATTCAGAGCTTCATAGTTTTGTTGTTAAATAATCTTTTTAACTAATTTTAGACGGATTGTTTTCATCAACATAAATTAGAACTATGCCTTTTTATCATCAATTAGGAAAAATTCCGCACAAGCGACATACTGTTTTCCGTCAGGAAAATGGAGAATTATACCATGAACAATTATTTGGAACTGCCGGATTCGAGGGGATGTCCACCCTCATGTATCACATCCAACCTCCGACTGTTGTCAAAGAAATTCTAGGACAAAAAGACATTACTCCGGAAATAGCCATCGAAAAAAATATGTTGATGCGCAGTTTTCGTGGCTATGATTTAAAGCCAAACGAAGATTATGTTGAGTCGCGTGTTCCCGTTTTGGTGAACAGTGATTGCTATATTGAATTGGCTGCTCCTACGAAGTCTATGACCGAATATTTTTACAAAAATGCGGATGCTGATGAAGTCATCTTCATTCACCGTGGATCGGGAAAATTACGCACACAATTAGGAAACATCGACTTTAGCTATGGAGACTATTTGGTGATTCCTCGCGGAATGATTTATCAAATGGAATTCAATGATAGTGATAACCGCTTATTCATCATTCAATCTTTTCACCCCGTTTTCACTCCGAAAAGATACCGCAACTGGTTCGGACAATTATTGGAACATTCACCATACTGTGAACGCGATATTCGTCGTCCACAAGAATTGGAAACGCACAATGAAGAAGGAGATTTCTTGATTCGGATTAAAAAACAAGATGTTCTATACGATTATGTATATGCGCATCATCCATTCAATGTAGTTGGTTGGGACGGATATAATTTCCCATATGCCTTTTCGATTCATGATTTCGAACCAATTACTGGTCGCGTGCATTTACCTCCACCGATTCACCAAACGTTTGAAACAAGTGCATTTGTCATCTGTTCATTTGTACCACGCATGTACGACTATCACCCAGATTCGATCCCAGCTCCTTATAACCACAGCAATATCGACTCAGATGAGGTTTTATATTATGTGGACGGTGATTTCATGAGTAGAAACAACATCGAAAAAGGTCAAATTACCTTACATCCATCCGGGATTCCGCATGGACCACACCCTGGAGCTTATGAGCGTTCCATTGGTAAAAAAGAAACGCAGGAATTAGCGGTAATGATAGATACGTTTAAACCCTTGAAATTGACAAAAAAGGCAATGGAGATGGAATTACAAGAATATGTGAAGTCTTGGATTCACTAAGTCCTCAATTTTCAATAATATTGCAAAGAATTACACCTTATGTCAGCAGAAATTAAAAACTTAAAAGATCTACAAAATGTAGAATACAGTTTAGAAAAACTATTCTCCGAGGCGGAGGATTTTCTTCCTTTACTTGGTACAGATTACGTCGAATTATACGTCGGCAATGCCAAACAATCGGCTCATTATTATAAAACAGCATTTGGATTTCAATCGGAAGCCTTCGCGGGACTAGAAACGGGATTGAAAGATCGTGTATCTTATGTGTTGAAACAAGATAAAATTCGTTTGGTGTTGACCACTCCTTTAACTTCGGATGGACCAATAAATGAGCACATCAATAAGCATGGAGATGGTGTGAAAGTGATTGCACTTTGGGTGGAGGATGCGACAAAAGCGTTTGAAGAAACAACGAAGCGTGGAGCAAAACCATTTATGGAGCCTACTCGAGAAGAAGATGCAAATGGATTTGTGATTCGTTCAGGAATCTATACCTATGGTGAAACGGTTCATATTTTCGTGGAACGCAAAAATTACGATGGAATTTTCTTGCCAGGATATAGAAAATGGGATTCTCATTACAATCCGGAACCAACAGGATTAAAGTTTATTGACCATATGGTGGGTAACGTGGATTGGCATGAAATGAATACCTGGTGCGATTTTTACAAAAAAGTGATGGGCTTCGCGCAAATTATTTCTTTTGATGACAATGACATCTCCACAGAATTCACCGCGTTGATGTCCAAAGTAATGTCGAACGGAAATGGACGCATTAAATTCCCAATCAACGAGCCAGCTGAAGGAAAGAAGAAATCTCAAATTGAGGAATACATTGATTTTTATAATGGTGCAGGTGTTCAACACATCGCTGTAGCTACAAATGATATTGTTGCAACAGTTTCGGATATGCGGGATCGTGGTGTTGAATTTTTGTATGTTCCAGAAACGTACTACGATGACTTACTTGAACGAGTAGGAGATATTGAGGAAGACATAGAGGTGTTAAAACAACACGGAATATTAATCGACCGCGATGAGGAAGGATACTTATTACAACTTTTCACGAAACCAGTGGTCGATCGTCCAACGATGTTCTTTGAAATCATTCAACGCAAAGGAGCACAGTCCTTTGGAAAAGGAAACTTCAAAGCGTTGTTTGAATCCATCGAACGAGAACAAGAAAATAGAGGTACCTTATAATACGCCAAAGAATAAAAGATAAGCCGATCATTGATCGGCTTTTTTTATGGACTAACTTTTCGTGTTTGCCAATATTTCTTGTATTTCTTGCTGAATGGATTTCGTACGATCTTGGTTGTAGGCGTGTTGTATGCGTTCCACTAAGACAGCGTGATCGGTGATTCCTTCTGCTTTAATTTCATCTACGACCTTTTGAATGGATGCTGGTCGCGGACCCCAAACAAAAATTTCCTGGTTATTTTGATCCAAACAAATTAATTTAGGAATAGACCGTCCGCCATTGCTTAGGTACTGATCCATGATCCCTAGGTGTTCATCGCGTAAAATGATTTTTAAATCAATCTGCTCGCTTTCGGCCGCTATTTTACCTAGGACCGGAACAATTTGTGCAGCATCTCCACACCATGCTTCACTGAGCAACACCCAGGTCATCGGTTCTTGAATACTGGAAATTTGTTCGTTGAGTTCTTCGGTTAATACGGTTGTTTTTTCAATGCGCTTCATGCGCTTTGTGTTTAATTCCGTGAAATAAATAAGGTCATCACGCTGAATTGGACCGCTTGTTTTTCCTTGTGAAACTAAACTCGAAATGAGTAATTTATAGGATTCGTAAGTGTAAGAGTTGCCTAATTTTTCCGGAAAGATGCACGATTGCTTTCTCATCGATTTCTTATTTTTTTTATTCTGATTGGAAAGTTACGTTGAAATTAGAAAAGGAAGTTAAACATTGGTCACACAAGCAAAAAAAGATAAAAAAATCAAATGTGTATTGCTTTGGATTGCGAGAATTAAATAAGATTTTATATATTTGCACCCACGAAAAACGGAGAATGTAGCTCAGTTGGTTAGAGCGCCGGTTTGTGGTACCGGAGGTCGCGGGTTCGAGACCCGTCTTTCTCCCTCGTTTTAAGGCTGTAGGAAACTGCAGCCTTTTTTTATTTCATTCCAAGTAAGGTTTGCTCGCATAAAACAGCTAATTCTTTCGGTAGATTGGAACTTGTCCAAGGATGACTTGC
>CAIOSO010000043.1 GCA_903860985.1 uncultured Flavobacteriales bacterium | reverse complement strand
CCGCTAGCTCAGCTGCCCTAACAAGCAGAACTGAGAATTGAAATATTGGTCCGCTAGCTCAGCTGCCCTAACAAGCAGAACTGAGAATTGAAATATTGGTCCGCTAGCTCAGCTGCCCTAAAAAGCAGATACTGAGAATTGAAATATTGGTCCGCTAGCTCAGCTGGATAGAGCAACGCCCTTCTAAGGCGAAGGTCTCAGGTTCGAATCCTGAGCGGATCACAAAGCCCTTCATTCGAAGGGCTTTTTATTTTAACGTATTTACGATGCCCTATTATTCATATGTTCTGAGATCATTAAAGAATGGAATCTTGTACAAGGGTTCCACTCAAGATATTGAAAATAGATTAACCATTCACAACCAAGGATTAGTCAATTATTCTTCCAAGCATATGCCTTGGGAAATGATACTTTTTGAACAGTTTGAAACACGTTCAGAGGCTATGAAAAGAGAAAAGTGGTATAAAACAGGAGTGGGAAGGGAGTGGATTAAAGCGCAAATAAAGGAGTGATTTTTCCTATATTATCAATAATTGCTACTTAATGAATTCAAACGAAGAACAACTTAAAACGTATATCGAACCATTAACAATTGAAATTACTTCTTATGTTTTCTCGCCTGATAACTAGGAGCTTGTTCGCCAAAAGATTGAAAATTAAATTCAATGGTTACGATTGTGGAAAGTTCCACGCTTAATGCTGAAGCAATGCGTGCGTATGTCAATATCTGAGGATTCGAGCGCCCATTTTCAATAACCGATAGATTCGAAGGCTCCATTCCAATCTTAAATGCGACATCTCTAAGGGATAGATTTTGTTCTTTACGAAGCTCCCGAATTCGATTTCCAATCAATTTTAATAAAGCCTCATCCGTATGTATAGACATAATGGAAAGGTCATGCAATTTTAATTTTTATATATTATGTAAATACATAATTTAATTTATATTTGTATACATATCATTAGATGAATTAAATTATAGTTGAATGGAAAACACGCTGAAAACTTTAGAAACTGAAGGTCTGTCAATTAAATTGACCGATGAGAAAATATTTATTAATACCGCAACATCTATGGAGACCTTTGCATTAAGGTCAATCGATGGAATCGGTGTGATAGATTTGGTTCAGGATTTAAATGAAGAAATAACTAGCTATAAACAGAAAAATAATGCGCAAGTTGTAAATGTTATCAGCGGAATAATAATTCTAATAATGGGGTTATATATATGTTCAGTGGATATTACAATTGGTTCAACAGTTTCAACTGTTGGAATAGCTTGGGCGGGTTTTGTTTATTTAGCAAAGAGAGGCACATTAAAACCAACCTTAAAATCGGCCGTTCGAATCATGATGGCTGGTGGAAACCGTGATTTTGTTTTTGATAAAGCGAATTCAAATGGAGTCGAGGTTGCAGAATTTGTTGCTAAGGTTGAAGATACACTGACAGCATTTCATAAGAAATAATGAGCTTCTGGAACATTTTTGTAAAAGTATGGCAAGTTCGAAAATCAATTGAGATTCAAGAATCAATTGAGGGTTGGTTCGTAAACAGAAGGCAACAAAAACAACAACAAAACAACCTTGAAGAAATTGCAAATGAAGTAGGTGTTAAAAACAGAAAATGGTTAGAAGAATTGAAAAAACAGCGTAAAAAATACTGAAAATATGAATGAAAATTCCCCAATCTTTAGTTTCCAAAACGTTATTAATTCATTAGAAAATAACCGCGCTATTCCTTTGTCAAACGGAAATCAATATGCTTTCATTGAAGAATCTTCAACGAGAATAAACGGTTTTCTTTTCAAAAATGCGATTCATTATCGCATAAGTGACCGAAATTCTAAAAGAATTACATTTGAATTAATTAATGCCGTTTATCTTCATCTTCTTAATTCGGGTAGACTTCCTACCAAAGCAACAATGTGTACATTGTTTCACCATGAGTTGTGTTCGCGTCCCTGTAATTATACAGTAGCTTGCTCTATTGCTCAACGATTTATAAATTAATTGATTAAATCGACGTTTTGGGAAAAGTCAAACCATTTGTTTTAATATTAAAAGATCCAGTTCAATACTTAATTCTAGGGTTGGGTATTTATGTTTTTTTTAGAAGTAGTCAAGTACATTTCAATAAATGGCTATTAAATCAGAAATTGGGTTTCGATTTACAATGGATGAGAACATACACTTTGCAATTGGTTAAGTTTCTTCCTGATTGGTTTTTATATTCTTTGCCCGATGCCCTTTGGATGATTTCGTTAGGTACATTCATCTATAATATTTGGAAAAATGAACCAAAAGTAAATTTGTTATTCTGGTCAATGATAACCCCAATAATAGCAGTGACTTGGGAGATTGCTCAAGGATTGAAATTTATTAATGGAACTTTTGATTGGGTAGATATTTTATTCTACCTAATGGTAACTGCAATTATAATGATTAAACTAAAAACAACTAAAAATGAAAAAACAACTTAAAACAATTACTAGTATTTTACTTTTTGGAATTTTTATTTTCATGGGTATTTCGAGTGGAGAAGAGTCCAAAAATAATGATGAAGGAAGTGGAGGTTCACAAACCGAAGAAGTTGCCCAAAAAATTAATATTGGGAGCACTTATTCTTTAGATGCCTATCACCAAATTCAGTTTAAATCAGCTACTCGTTATTGGATTTATCAAAAACCATTAAACTGTGGAGGCGAAGGAAATTGGTCCCAGTCAGGTGATAAAATCATTTTAGGTCCAAATGACAGCGCTTGTGAATCAACAATTAATATGCAAGGTGAATATTCAGTAGATGAAATTTTGGATTAATTCAAAGAAAAAAAGCTTTATCCATTAATATTTTTATATCCGTAAAAATGAAAAAACAAAATAAAATTATTCTAAGTACTTTAACGATATGCTTATTTATTGTGATAGGTGTATCAAGTGGAAGAGAAGAAAATTGTGGTTGTAGTACCCCAAGTGTCACAATTCCTAGCTACGCTGATTCATGGGATGACAAAGAAGAAAATTGGGAATATAAAGAGTGCGCAATAGCTTTATCAGATATTGATGCTGAAAAAATTCATGTATATGTTTATTATAATAGTAAATTGAATAAATATAGATGTGAACTAAAGTATTCGTATCCTGGAACGGATTGTAGTTCTGTAAGCAAATCATTTGGAATGGAGGCGATTTCAACTGCCGATATTTCTGAATCTGATTTTGCAAGTGGGGAATGGAAAAAATATAATTATTGGCTTGGTCGCCAAATGTAATTTTCTTTTGCCCTTCACAGCTAAAATCTGGAACAATGGCCGTTATCACGCAACAGGCGCTGGATATGGAATCAAGATTCTTTTTGAAGACCGCGAACGCTATTTTGATAGGACATGGCAGACAGTTGTATTACACCTTTCTGGTTTTGATTACCCAATTGAGGTTAATGTATCCAAGCCATCATTTTGGAACCGAACGTGTGGTGAACTCATAAAAAAGGAAATAGGTGTGTGGTATTTAAGACATCACCCGGCAAGATGGAATCGTGGAAATTCTCCACAGGTTATAATAAAACCATTGGGAGTCGGAGTATTTTCTGTTGAATTCACCTAATAGATATAAATTAACGCCCATATTAAAATGCACCCCCGCGGTGCATTTTTTGTTTCTGTTTTAACGTCCTGATTATTTACTTAATCGAAAGTATATCAATATAAATACACCCCCAATTTTGAAAATACACATATACCAACTTTGAAAATACACGGGTGTCTACTTTGAAAATGCACGATCTGTCACTTTGAATCTACACAGGTGTAAACAATCGAAATATAAAAGCGTAACTACGCGTAATTTTCTCACGCGAATAGCTCCATTCTTACTCCTGATTTCAGTTACACATCCCACTTCAAACACTGAAACCCCCCATTTCGCAACCTAATTCCTTTCCTCCCGTAAACACCCCAAACTTTAAAACAACAAGCAATGAAAAAAGTATTATTAAGCGTTGGTCTTTTCGCCATGACCATGACAGCAAAAGCACAGGTTCTTACGTTCGATGCCGGACTAAAAGGTGCCTTTAGCGCAACGGAAATGTTTAACAACAACATTTCTGACCTAGGAGCTACACAAGATTACAAAATGGCCACAGGCTCCAATTACGGACTTGCCTTAAATGCGAATTTAGGAAAGATTGGATTAACGGTTGAATTCCTTCCTGGTAAATTTAACACGGGGTACCAAGGGACCTTAGGGAATACTGCGTATACATCCAATGTGGAATTGAGTACTTTTTCTATTCCAATTTTAGTGAAATTTGGTGGACAAACAGGTGGGTATGCGGAAGTTGGAATTTCCACAAATGGTGTAAATAAAGCTACCTACTCAAATTCATTGACTACAGCAACTAGCGATGTTACGGGAAAATATAATTCTTATACTACAGCAGTTCTTGGTTTTGGATCAAAAATCAGCCTAGGAGATGATTTCCCACTGATCTTGAACGTAGGCGTTCGTTTACAATACGGTATCACCGATGCAGCGGGTGTAGATGCACTTGGTCTAGATTTAACAAATACAGTGTTTTATCCAACATACCAAAAATCTTCCGCGGCTTCAGCAGGAATTCACGTAGGATTGACGTACAGAATTAAATAAGATTTTCTCATCATAAAAAAAGGGGACTTGAATTACAAGCCCCCTTTTTTTATGTCTATATCGTTAATGTATCAAGTGAATAAAGCCATGTAAGGTATACAAAGTGCTTTCTTGATCATCGTATTCGTATTTGATGCTTTGTGGAGTCACGGTGTAAAAGTATACGCCATCTTCCAATACATTTCCGCTGGCATCTTTTCCAGTCCAATCGTTTTTGTAATCTTCGTTGCTGTAAATAACATTGCCCCAACGGTTGAAGATCGTCACGCTAACTTTGTCGTAATCTTCCCAATTTCGGATGATGAAGATGTCATTGACTTGATCGTCGTTTGTTGTAAGAACATTCGGAACGACCAATGGACATTGGTTGTAGACACGGACATCCGGCGAAGAAATGGTTTTCCCACATTGATCTAAGGCATTTACCGTAAAGATGTTCAAATTCGGCTGTAAAATCGTTGGATCCACATTGACCGTATCGTTATTCGGGAAATTGCTCGGTTGCCAGTAGTATGTATAAGGTGGAACACCATCACCAACTTGACACCACATGCTGGTCCATTCGCCGAAATCTGCACATACGTTCACAGAATCAAGCGATTTAATGGTTAACGGCAAGTAATCGATGATCGTTAAGGAAATAGACGTCGTGTCAAAAGTTCCGTCACAAGGATTCGGTACAATAACGTTAAAGAATACCGTTTCATTTCCTTCGATGAGTCCATCAAAAATGGCAGCGATTCCAATGGTATCAGAAAGAACTCCAGCAGGAATTACTAAAGTATCGTCGATGTATGGATAATCTTCTCCGTTTGTTGCGGTACCACTTAATAATACTTGAACGATGAGGTTTTCAGTTGCATCTGTACGTCCCACAATGAATCCAGCAAAACCACAGTCTTCAATTAACTGCGTTGGACCTGTCACGTCCACTTCAATAGGAAGTTCAACTTGACATGCAACAACGCGGTATCCGAAGGTGCGTATTTTCGTATTAATCAGTATTCCATTTCGGTATTCCTTCACAGCAACACCAGCCACATAATTCCCGATTAAATTAGGCGTAAAGGCCATCATTCCAGTTTGGGAATTAATCGTGATGTTCGATCCCGTTCCAAACGGCACTAATTCAGTATACGTTGGATTCCAGTTCACTGGAGCATAGGGGCCAGAAGTTTCTGGATTGGGAACAACGTTCGCAATACTTCCACCCAGCAGTGGCGCCATGAGTTCGTAAACGAGTGAATCACCATCTGGATCAAACGCAGAATGGTCGAAGTTCAAGGTGTTTTGAGAACAAAGAACAAGAGGCGGATAATTGATGAATCGAGCTCCTTGATTCGGAACGTTGATTAAGGAAGACCCAGGGATGTATGTGGTTAAAGTAATGCCATTGTTTGAGGGATCCACGATGTTATCAATGTTTCCAGCCCAACAACATCGTTGATAAGAAAGGTAATATCCTTCCACGTTAAACGGCAGTGTAATTGTATCGACGTAAATCGCACGTTCCACACAAATGTCGTTTGGCGGTGTGACACATGGATCATCATAGACAATGGGAAGGATATTTTGACTGAAAATACTCACGTCATAGGAAGCGTAAATGGTTCCATCCATGTAAAACACCGTATAATTCAATGGTGAGTCAAAGCCGGTAGCTGAGTTACAATCACGGTAAATTTCAATGGTTACTTTGTATTGATTGTTTCCAAGTGAATCATAGTAAATCTCTCCACCAATGATGTGAGAAGCTTTTGATTCAAAGGAAAAGACGATGCAAAGAATGAATGCGAATAATGGAAAAAGAAGTGAACGTAATTTATTCATAATATTTGGAGTCATTGAAACCTTCATTTAAGTTGATTTTTTTACGAATTTACGACTAATTTATTAGATGTTTGAATCACATGAAAGTCGAATTCGGACAATGAACTTAAGACGTAGAAAAATCGTATATTAGTTGCACGATGTTGAAACGATTTTTTCTTCTGGGCATTTTTTGCATGTTATTCGTCTTTTCGAATGTCGCTCAAGGTACACCAAAAAGACTAAATCAACTCCAAAAGCAATTGTCAGCATCGAAATCACTTTCAGAGGAATTAGCTGCTAAAATCGAACTCATAGATTATTATGCGCATGAGAATCCGCGTAAATGGAAACAAGCCATTTATCAATTGCTGTCAACCCGCACGAGGTATTTGGAAAAAGGAGCACAACAAAAGATCAGCCTTATTTATGCGGAATATTTAGTAAAATCCGGAAATCTTGAGGAGTTTAAATCAATTTTTTCCAAGCAATTAGCTACTGCTTCCTTTTTATCCAAGGACTTTGCTTTTCGCTTATACCGTGTTCATTTTGAGTATGAATTAATTTCTGAACAATGGTCAAGAGCAAAACAAACAGCTGATTCTACCTTGCGCTTCATCGGGAAACGAAGAAATAATGCTCAATCCTCTCTCATTTATCAAGACATTTCGCGCATGTATATGAGTATGTCTCTGCGCGATTCCGCCTTCTGGGCTTCCAATAGGGCTATTTCTTTTGCGAAACGTTCTCAAAAAAGAGAAATATTGGTGTTGGCTCTTCAAAATCTAGCGCATAATTACGGATACTTTTTAGATTTGGAAGGCGCCGTTCAAAAAGAATTGCAAGCCATCAGACTTGCGGAGGAATTGCATATCGATCCATTGAAAATCCACTCGTTTATTGAAATCGCAAAGTACTCCTCTTATGTTGGGAATTGGACAGAATCTTTGGGTTATTTGAAGCGCGCATTACAGGTAGCAAGAGAATTCCATGATGATCAAGCAATTGCCGTTATTGAATTGTTTTTTTCAAAAGTGTATTTGCATCAAAATCAGCTAACCCTTGCCTTTCATTATGTGGGAAAAGCAGAGCAGTATTTCTCAACGGAAAAGGATCGATATCACGTTGCACAATGTGCACATTCCAGAGGAAACATCGCGACCGTACAAGGTAAAATAGATGTGGCGAAATCCGCATTTGGACAAGCTATTTCGTTTTTCCAAATGGAAGAGATGGAAACTGAATTGGCAGAGGTATATCAAGATTTTGGCCAATTATGTATTCAAATTGGAGACCTGAAAAATGCTAAATACTATTTGGAATTATCCCTCGAAAGTGATGAGGATGTACATTCCATCCGATTGATTGATCGCTATAAATTACTTTCTCAACTATCGATGAAAAATGGTGATCTACGAAATGCCTTGAGGTTTCAAAATGCATACATCGAATTTTTAGAGTCGAATTCAATTAAGAGAAATGAATCGAAAATTGGTGATTTGACATCTGGTAATCTACGTGAAGAAAGGGAAAGACTCATTGAACTTCAGCAACGTAGAATCGAAAAGGAAAAGAAGGAACAAGAAATCTTAAAATTGGTAAGTGATCGTCAATTGTACATTTCCTTGATTTTCATTTTTGCGATTGTCTTTAGTTTAGTCATCTTGATTTTACGCATGAAACAAGTCCGTTCAAGACAGGAACAACGAGAAGCTGAACTTTCACAAACTTTATTGCGTGCTCAGATGAATCCACATTTTGTGTTCAATGCCATGTCGGTGATTCAAAGTTATATTTATGAGAATAATCCGGAGAAATCATCTCAATTTTTAGTGAATTTCTCTCGATTAATGCGGCTGATTCTGGAAAATTCACCAAAGGAATTTATTCCAATAGAATTGGAATTGGAGATTTTAGATAAGTATTTGAGCACACAAAAAATGCGTTTCGAAAACCGCTTTAGTTATGCCCTCAATATTTCGGAGGAATTATTGAATAACAAAGCGATGGTTCCACCCATGATCACCCAGCCATTTATCGAAAATGCAATCGAACATGGACAACTTCACACGGTGAAGAACGGTCAAATTCACGTGGATATGAAGGAACACAATGGCCAATTAGAAATAACCATAACGGACAATGGGGTGGGGAGAAAGAAATCGGCTCAAACGAAAAAAATCCGTACACATAAAAGCATGGCGATTGATATTACACAAGAAAGAATTAAGATATTAAATAAAAAGTATAAATTTAATGGAAGTTTGACTTTCAGTGATTTAGATGAACGCAAAGAGTCCGGGACTCTTGTGAAAATTGTTCTTCCATTGAAGTTCGACACCGAAAACTTTTAAATTCGAATCATGACTAGAAAAGTACTCATTATCGATGATGAAAAACCTACACGGGAGTTCATTCGAAAAATGCTCGAATCTTTTGATTTGAAGTTGGAGATTTATACTGATGGCGAAGATGTGCAGTCTGGAATTGATGCGATTGAACGCATCCATCCGGATATCGTATTATTGGATATACAAATGCCGGATGGAAATGGTTTTGATGTACTAAAAAGCGTCTCCAATAAATCTTTTGAAATCATCTTTATTACGGCTTTTCAAGAGTTTGCTGTTCAAGCGATTAAGTTTAGCGCTTTGGATTACATTTTGAAACCAATTGACGCGGACGAGCTGCGAAATGCAGTCATGAATGCCATTCAAATGGTTTCCCATAAAAAGGATGAGGCTCAGATCAGTGCGCTGCAAAACAACATTCAACCTCACCTAAAGCGCAAACTTGTTTTAAAAACCCAAGAAAGTATTTTCGTGGTTGAAATTGACGACATTGTTCATTGCGAAGCGGATAAAAACTATACGTTCTTTTACTTGAATGATGGCAAGAAAATCTTGGTATCGAAAACATTGAAGGACTACGACACCTTGTTGTCCGGACTACAGTTTTTCCGAGTTCATCAGTCCCACTTGATTAACTTGAACTGTGTGGAACGTTATGATAAGCACGATGGAGGATCTGTGATTCTGAAAGATGGTACAGCTATTCCACTTTCACCAGCGAAAAAGGACCAATTCTTTAAAAGTCTAGATCAATTGTAAATTATGCGAGCGCTTGCTTAAGGTCTGCAATTAAATCGTCCGCATCTTCGACTCCAACACTTAAGCGAATCAAGGATTCTACCACGCCGCTTTGCTCACGCACTTCTTTCGGTATAGAGGCATGTGTCATGGTTGCTGGATGTCCAATCAACGATTCTACACCACCTAATGATTCCGCTAAAGCGAATATTTCCACTTTTTTGACAATATTCAATGCATCTTCCAAATGGTTTCCTTTAAGCGTGAAAGAGATCATCCCACCGAAACCACGCATTTGTCTTTTAGCAACTTCATGATTTGGATGACTTTCAAATCCTGGCCAATACACTTTATCTATTTTTGGATGTGTTGCTAAGAATCGAGCTACTTTCTCACCGTTCTCGCAATGACGCTGAACGCGTAAATGAAGCGTTTTAATGCCACGCAATACTAAGAATGAATCCATTGGAGCAGTGACAGCGCCAGAAGAGTTCTGAATACGGTACATTTCATTGGCGATATTCTCATCAGAACAAACCAAGGCACCCATCACCACGTCTGAGTGTCCACCAAGGTATTTAGTCACAGAATGCATGACCATGTCAGCGCCTAAGTCTAAGGGATTTTGCAAGTACGGAGTAGCAAAGGTGTTATCGACGCACAACATCGCACCAGCTGCTTTAGAGATTTCCGCCATGGCTTCGATGTCAATAATATTCATCATTGGATTGGTAGGTGTTTCTACCCAAATCATTTTGGTGTTTTCATTAACTAGTGCGGCTACAGCATCTACATCTTGCATATTGACAAAATGGAATTTAATACCATATTTTTCAAATATTGTTCTAAAAATCCGGTAGGAACCTCCGTATAAATCATTTGTTGAAATGACTTCATCACCTGGATTCAACATTTTAATGACACAGTCTATGGCGGCTAAACCTGAGCCGAAACAAGCTCCAAACTTCCCATTTTCAATCGCTGCGATGTTTTTTTCAAGTGCATGACGCGTGGGATTTTGGGTACGTGAATATTCGTATCCCTTGTGGTTTCCAACTCCATCTTGAACATAGGTAGAAGTTTGGTAAATGGGCGTCATAATAGCACCTGTTGTAGGATCTGGATGAACTCCAGCATGTATAGCTTTTGTAGCGAATTTCATGAGTTTAATTTTATGCAAAATTAGCAGAATCTTTAAGGTAATTTTAATTCTTTGGATGGATCCCAAAAGATTTCTGAAAAGTGTTGGATTTGATCGTTCTCAATATGGATTCCTTCGGACTCTAAGGCTTGTTGCATGGAATCTGAAGTAGGAAAGTGCATTTTACCACTTAAAAAGCCATTTCGGTTGACGACGCGATGCGCGGGAATTCCGGCATATTGATGTGAAACGTTCATTGCCCATCCAACCATGCGAGCGCCACTTTTCGAACCAAGGTAATTGGCAATTGCTCCGTAGGAAGTCACGCGTCCATGCGGAATGAGTTTGACGATTTGAAACACGAGTTCAAAGAAATCCTTGTTTTTGGCGTTCAGATTTTCAATCATGAAACAAAGATATAAATGGATTTCATAAGAAAAGGTAATTCGACTTTTTCGAGAAACAAAAAAGCCACCTGTTGAGGTGGCTTTCAGAATCTTTATATACGGTGATTATTTTTTGTCACAACATGCTTTTTTATCTTTCGCACATTCGTTGGCATTTCCTAACCATTTTCCATCTTTTCCATAATGAGCCATGCAAATTGCTTTCTCTTCAGGTGAACACCCTTTTTCGTCACACATTTTAGCGCATTCGTCTTTCGTCATTTCTGCACACTTGCTCATGTCACATTTAGTGGTCATTTGTCCTTCATGACACATTTTGTTGTCACCAGTGCACATTTCGTTAGACATACATTTGCCATCACGCATTTCACACGCAGCTGGACCATTTACGTTTGATTCTTCAGAAGATGCTCCGCTACCTAAGATTGGAGCAATCACTAATCCAATTAAACAAGTCAATTTGATTAAGATATTCATTGATGGACCAGAAGTATCTTTAAATGGATCTCCAACGGTATCTCCAGTTACTGCTGCTTTGTGAGCGTCAGAACCTTTGTATGTCATTTCTCCATTGATTTCAACACCTGCTTCGAATGATTTTTTCGCGTTGTCCCATGCACCACCAGCGTTATTTTGGAAAACTGCCCAAAGAACACCAGATACGGTAACACCGGCCATATAACCACCTAACATTTCAGCGATTAATTGGTTGTTATCAGCATAAACTAATTTACCTAAAAGTACGATAGCAATAGGGAAACCGATGGTCATAACCCCTGGCAACATCATTTCGCGCAAAGCAGCTTTCGTAGAAATCTCCACACATTTACCATATTCAGGTTTTCCAGTGCCTTCCATGATACCAGGAATTTCTTTAAACTGACGACGAACTTCGTATACCATGTCCATAGCTGCTTTTCCTACTGAATTCATTGCTAATGCAGAGAAAACAACTGGAATCATTCCACCAACGAATAACATTGCTAATACCGGCGCTTTAAAGATGTTGATTCCGTCGATGCCTGTAAATGTTACGTAAGCAGCAAACAATGCTAAAGACGTCAAGGCTGCAGATGCGATCGCAAATCCTTTTCCAGTAGCTGCAGTTGTATTACCAACAGAATCCAAAATATCTGTACGTTGACGAACTTCTTTTGGTAACTCACTCATTTCAGCGATACCACCTGCGTTGTCAGAGATAGGTCCGAATGCGTCAATTGCTAATTGCATAGCCGTTGTTGCCATCATGGCAGAAGCAGCCAACGCAACTCCATAGAATCCAGCTAAAGCGTAAGTAGACCAAATTGCTGCTGCAAACAATAATACAGTAGGGAACGTTGAAATCATTCCAGTTGCTAATCCAGCGATTACATTTGTTCCAGCTCCAGTTGATGATTTTTGAACGATTTTCAAAACGGGTTTTGTACCTAATCCAGTGTAATATTCCGTTACTGAAGAAATTGCTCCACCAACAAACAGTCCAATTAAAGAAGCGTAGAACACACGTAATGAAGAAATTTCTTGTAAACCTTCACCAAAGAAATTCATTAACATTGTTTTAGGCAACATCCAAGTTACTAATCCATAACAAGCTACAGCTGTCAAAACAATTGATACCCAATTTCCTTTGTTTAATGCACCTTGAACTTGTTTTTCTTTTGCGTCGTTGTCAGAAATGCGAACAAGCATTGTCCCGATGATAGAGAATAGGATTCCAAATCCAGCGATTGCCATAGGCAACAAGATTGGACCAATTCCACCGAAAGCGTCTTCAATACTTCCACCCATGTCTTTGATCACATAGTTACCAAGTACCATTGCAGCCAATACTGTTGCAACATAAGAACCAAATAAATCTGCACCCATTCCGGCAACGTCTCCTACGTTATCACCAACGTTATCTGCAATAGTTGCAGGATTACGAGGATCATCCTCAGGAATTCCAGCTTCAACTTTACCTACAAGGTCAGCTCCAACGTCAGCCGCTTTTGTATAAATACCACCACCAACACGTGCAAACAATGCGATTGATTCAGCTCCTAAAGAGAATCCAGCCAACGTTTCTAGAACGATAGTCATGTCCTCTGTGTTCGTCCATTTCCCTCCCATGAAGAAGTGAAAGAAGAAGATAAAGAATGCTGTAAGACCTAAAACGGCTAATCCAGCAACTCCAAGACCCATTACTGTTCCACCACCGAAAGAAACTTTCAATGCTTGTGGTAAACTTGTACGAGCAGCTTGTGTTGTGCGAACGTTTGTTTTCGTTGCGATTTTCATCCCCATGTTTCCTGCTAAAGCAGAAAAGATTGCTCCAAAAATGAAAGCGATGATAATCAATAAATGCGTCTTAACACCGGGCATAAATGTGATGCCAGCTAAAACGACACTTGCAATTAGCACGAAAATGGCTAAAAGTCTATATTCTGCTTTCAGGAAAGCAAGTGCTCCTTCGTAGATGTAATCTGAAATTTCTTTCATTTTCCCATCTCCTGCATCTTGTTTTAACACCCAAGCTCTTTTCATTGCCATAAATAGCAAGCCTATAACGGCCATTATTATAGGCACATAAATCATCATTGATTCCATACTAATTTCTTTAAAATATTTAACGATGGCAAAAGTAAAGTTTTCCGCCTTGGTATGCAAGTACGCAAGAAAAAAAGAAGGGTTACGTTTTTTGCAAAACTGACTGAATTTTAGCTTTCAAAGTGGCCAATGGAAAAGCACCACTTTCACGCCAAAGCACTTCACTATTTTTAAAAAGGATGAATGTAGGCACTCCTCTCACTTTGAATCGTGCGGCTACGTCTTGGTTTTTATCGACGTCGATTTTGAGAATTCGAATTTTTGCACCCATGTGTTTTTTGAGATCTTCTAAAATGGGACTCATTGTTTTACACGGTCCACACCATGTTGCGTGGAAGTCCACTAAAGTTGGAATTTCGGACATGATGATATCATTGAATTTTCCCATGGTGTAAAGTTAAGGAAGCTAGATCAACCTATGTGTAACATATACGACAAAAAAAGGCAGATGTAAAAATCTGCCTTTTCAAGTGAAGTTTAAAGAAACTTATTGTTTAATGTATGTTGCGGTACATGTTCCAGCACCACCAATTAATGGGGCATTGTTATCATACGTATAAGTGATGATAATGATGTTGCCTTGGTCGTTCATAGATCCTGTTCCAGAGTAAGTAATTTGACCAATAGTTGCATCAACCGTTTGTTCTGGAATGTTCACATTTGAACCGCTGATTGTTGCTGTCGCTGTTCCTCCAATTAAATTAAACATATTATCGATGTTTAATGAGGTCGCATTGCTTCCTGCTGTAATCGCTGGTGTTGTAGAAAGTGGGAAAGCAGTTGCGCCACAATTACTTGATAGACTCCATGATACTAACCAGTTACCTTGTCCAATTACTACATTCACGGTGCGTTGAGCAGTGGTTGTTCCATTTGCATTCGTTGCAGTATACGTTACAGTATATGTTCCTTTGTTCGCGGTGTTTACCGTGCTAACTGTTGTTACAGTAACAGCTGAACCATCTTTGTTGGCAGCAGTTGCACCAGCATCAGTATATGTTGCACCAACGTTCAAACTAACAGTAGCATTTCCATTCAAGGTAATCGTTGGAGCGTAAAGACATGTTGCATCGTCCTTTTTTGCTTCACTGTTAAAATTTGTAGCTGAACTATCTGTACAACCTTTCTTTTTACACCCGGTGTTTGTCGTCATGACAATGGCGCCAAATAAAAATAGACCAATAATTTTTTTCATTTTAAATAGTTTTTTGATTGGAATCAAAAATAGCAAATTATTTGATTAAAAAAAAACGGCACCCGAGGATGCCGTTTTCAACCAAACGATATGCACTTAGCCTTGTAACACCTCTTCTGTTGAAGCGGGTGTACCAAGAGCTTTTTTAATTTTCTCTTCTAATTCTTCTGCTAAAGCTGGATTATCCATTAAAATTGACTTAATCGAATCACGCCCTTGTCCAAGTTTGGTTTCGCCATAAGAGAACCATGAACCGCTTTTCTTAAGGATATTTAAATCCACTCCAAGATCGATGATTTCACCAATTTTCGAAATGCCTTCTCCATATAAAATGTCGAATTCTGCTTTTCTAAACGGTGGAGCTACTTTGTTTTTAACCACTTTCACTTTTACACGGTTACCGATGATTTCTTCTCCTTCTTTTATTTGAGCGGCACGACGAATGTCAAGGCGTACAGAAGCATAAAACTTCAACGCATTTCCACCTGTTGTTGTTTCCGGATTACCGAACATCACACCGATTTTTTCACGTAATTGATTGATGAATATACAGCAGCACCCTGCTTTATTGATGGAGCCGGTGAGTTTACGTAACGCTTTGGACATCAATCGAGCTTGTAATCCCATTTGAGAATCTCCCATTTCACCTTCAATTTCTGCTTTAGGTGTTAAGGCAGCAACGGAGTCGATAACGACTAAGTCGATGGCTCCTGAGCGAATCAAATTATCCGCGATTTCTAAGGCTTGCTCACCATTATCTGGCTGCGAAATCAATAAATTCGCGATGTCCACTCCTAGTTTCTGTGCATAGAATTGATCGAATGCATGTTCTGCATCGATAAAGGCAGCGATTCCACCTTGCTTTTGCACTTCTGCAATTGCATGAATAGCTAGTGTTGTTTTCCCGGAGGACTCTGGACCATAAATTTCTACTACACGTCCTTTTGGATAACCATTAATACCTAATGCTAAATCCAAAGTAATGGAACCAGTTGGAATTACTTCCACTTTTTCCACTGGGGAATCCCCCAGTTTCATAACTGCTCCTTTACCAAAGGTTTTGTCTAATTTCTCCATGGTTAATTGGAGTGCTTTTAATTTTTCTGCGTTTTGTTCTTTTGACTTTGACATATCGTTTGTTTTTATTGAGTTGGTTGACTCGGTGATTAATTTCTACAAATGTAAGCGGGTAAGGCCGTAAACTATTTACGAACTAAATCAAGATGTATAATATCCTAATACTTCGCTCGCGTGGTTCTTTGTGTTTGGTTTCTCGATAACAGAGATTAAGGTGCCTGACTCATCAAATAAAAAGGTGGTCCGGTGAATACCATCATAGGTTTTCCCCATGAATTTCTTTTCTCCCCAAACGCCAAATAAATGCAATAATACTTTATCTGTATCTGCGATTAATGGAAACGGTAGGTTAAACTTATCGCTAAATTTTTTGTGGGAGGAAACACTGTCTGCACTGACACCTAAAATGGCAATGTTGTTATCTGTTAACAAAGAATAATCATCGCGCAGGCTACAGGCTTGTACTGTACATCCAGGCGTGTTATCCTTCGGGTAGAAATAAACAACTAAACACTTGCCATTGAAACTGTTCGAGCTCCATTCCATTCCATTTTGATCAATTCCTTTAAACGCAGGAAGCTTTGATCCGATGCTGAGTTTATTCATAATGCTTAAATACTAATCGTTAAAAAGATTAAAAACTAATCAAAAGTAAAAACTATTCTTTAATATCAAAACATAATCTGAAAAAATGTTTTCAAAAAGATTAATTTTTAATCAAACGAATTAAGAAGATGAACCAGCTCATGATGGAAATTGCCCCTCCAATTGGTGTAATGGCCCCAATTAAATAAGTTGAATAATGAAGGGTTTTGAAGGCTAAAAGCAAATAAATGGACACACAAAAAAGAACCATACCAATGATCATCGCGCCTAATATGCGTTTTATTGGAAAAGAAAAGCGATCGTGATTTAAGGCGAGTATTAATACGCCCATCGAAAGAAAGCCTTGGTACCTCACCGCGACTTCAAACGAATTGAATAACTCAGGATCAAGAACTTTTTTTAACGCATGTGCGCCCATTGCTCCAAGAATAATGGAAAGCATGATGAAAAGTCCAGATAAGAAAACAAATTGTTTTTGCATATTACGAAGGTCAGAAAAATTCTACTCATATCAAATATGTATCTTTGTGAAATGAATCAAAGGCGCATTGTTTTTTTCGT
Source organism: uncultured Flavobacteriales bacterium (assembly GCA_903860985.1). Taxonomy (GTDB): domain Bacteria; phylum Bacteroidota; class Bacteroidia; order Flavobacteriales_D; family Crocinitomicaceae; genus UBA952. The sequence goes on along the minus strand of CAIOSO010000043.1, from coordinate 2,129 downwards.
TCTTCTTTTTTTAGTTGGACTTTCTGGGTGCCAAGAAGAAAATTCTTCGAATGATACAACGTTTGATTACTTCCAATTTCAACGCGTGGATTTGTCGAAATACGACATCTCAGCGTCCATTATGATTCCAGATGCAACAGCAGGAATTGGAGCCTCGTTTAAACCGAATGTGGAATATGATGAAGGGGGATACAAATGGGCCATTTCTGTTGGACGAAATTTTCAATTGTTTATCGAAGACTATGGCGATAATTTATACCGCTTCGAAGAATTCAAAAAGGACCTCATCAAAGACAATAAAAAAACGAACTATTTTCAATTCGAAATGTTGAAAGAGGAGAAAGATATTCTCATTTACAGTCGAAAAGAGAAGTCAGATTTCATTAAAAACAAAAAAATTACCTACCATATTTATGCAGTAAAAAAAATCAATGGGATATACTACGAGATTCGAAATGGCGAACATGGAGACTCAAAAAAAGTCCTTGATTTTATGTATCATTCAATTCAATCCTTTCACCCTTAATTTCTTATGGAACTCACAAGAGAAAATGTCCTCAGTACGCTCGGTAAAATTGTTGAACCCGATTTGAAAAATGATTTGGTCAGTTTAAACTTGGTCGAAGAATTAGAGATTTCTGAAGATAAAATAACCCTTAGTGTTCAAATTTCTAATCCTGCCTTGCACGCCAGAAAACGCATGCAAGAAGCGATCGAATTTAATTTAAAGCGTGTTTTCGGGGAGGAAATTTCCTTATCCTGTGTGATTAAAGGAATGACTACGGAAAATCGCAGCGCGCGACGTAAAATACTTCCAGATGTAAAATACATTGTTGCCATTGCTTCTGGCAAAGGCGGTGTTGGGAAATCAACGATCACAGCCAACTTAGCAGGTGGACTGCAAAAACAGGGATATAAAGTTGGAATCGTTGATGCGGATATTTATGGCCCGTCGATGCCGACCATGTTTGACCTTGTTGGTGAGCGTCCCAAAATGGTAGATGTTGATGGAAAAGGCCTCATTCAACCTGTTGATGCAAATGGCATTGGAATCCTGTCCATTGGATTCTTCACCGATCAAGATAACGCGGTCGTTTGGCGTGGACCAATGGCATCCAAAGCTTTAACACAATTATTTACGGATGCGCATTGGGGCGAGTTGGACTTTTTGTTGGTAGATCTTCCTCCTGGAACAGGCGATATTCATTTATCCCTTGTTCAAACGGTTCCGTTAGATGGCGTTGTGATTGTTAGTACACCTCAAGAAGTAGCACTTGCCGATGCACGTCGAGGCATTAACATGTTCCAAATGGACACGTTAAAAGTCCCTGTCATTGGTGTGGTAGAAAATATGGCCTGGTTTACACCAGCTGAATTGCCGGAAAACAAATATTACATCTTTGGTCGAGATGGCGCAAAAAATCTTGCCCAAGGAATGAACGTTCCATTTCTTGGAAGTATTCCATTGGTTCAAAGTGTTTGTGAAGCGGGTGACGCAGGAAGACCTGCTGTTTATCAGGAAAATACACCAACAGCATTGGCCTTTGATGAATTAGTTCATACCTTTGTTGACGAGCTAACAAAACTGAAAGCTAAAATTCAATAGAAGTCATTTATGAATGAGCAATTAAGAGCATCCCTTTCAGAAAAAGTAAACATAGCCTTGAATCAACTACGTCCTTTCCTACATGCAGATGGAGGTGACATGGAATTAGCAGAAATCACCGATGATTACATCGTTCGCGTTAAATTAATTGGCTCTTGCTCCGATTGTTCCATGAGTCACATGACGCTGAAAGGTGGATTGGAGGAAGCCTTAAAACAAGTCGCGCCGGAGTTAAAAGGTGTCGAAGCCGTTCAAATGGCTTGACATGAAAATCAAATTTTTCGTTCTAGGTAAAACGGCATTTCCCGACGTCAAAGCAGGGGAGGACCGTTATGCTGCGCGTCTTCAACATTATTGTTCTTTCGATCGTGTGGAGATTCCAGATGTGAAAAATCCAAAAGCGCTCAGCCAAGAACAATTAAAGAAAAAAGAAGGCGAATTGATTCTGGCAAAAGTTATCCCAACAGATTACCTGATTTTGATGGATGAAAACGGATTGCATCAAAGTTCCGTAGAGTTTGCT
>CAIOSO010000042.1 GCA_903860985.1 uncultured Flavobacteriales bacterium | reverse complement strand
TCGCTCCCCGCCCGACCCTGAAGGGGTCAAACATCCATACAAAGATCTTCCCATAAGAAATCATTCCTTTCGCTCCCCGCCCGACCCTGAAGGGGTCAAACACCCATACAAAGATCTTCCCATAAGAAATCATTCCTTTCGCTCCCCGCCCGACCCTGAAGGGGTCAAACATCCATACAAAGGCCCTGCAAAGGGTCTTTCCCCTGCGGGATTCCTTATATTTGCACCATGCATCAACTACATGACTCCCTTTCCCTGCGCTTCGGATCTACTCAACTACAAACTATCCAACGAAACAACGATACCTATTGCTTGATTACCTTGCCTGGATCGAAGGAACTTCGGATATTGATGACGACCGGATTGTCGGACTTTGAAATGAAGGTCCATGAGAAACATGCGGGAGAAGAATGGAAAGAATTGTACATCTTGATTCCAAGTTACTGGGATTTAGCGGATGAAGTGGATGTCAACATGAATTGGGTCTTCGACTGGTTGACGAAACTCAAGAATTACGTGATTACGAACGATACCTGGCTCGGACACGGGCATACGCTGCCGACGGGAAAGGAGATGCTGCAGATTTCTCCGAACATGAGACAAAATCATTTTATGTTGTCGGATCCCATTGAATTAGCGGAGGAATTAGCGCCGATTCAAGTGGGGGATAAATCCATTGGATTTTTGGCATTGATTCCGATCTTTGCCGATGAAATGGACTACAAACAAGGAAAAGGAACGGCGAAATTATTTGCGAAATTTGCACTGCAAAACATTACAGAAAAATTGGATAATTACCGCTCGACAGTCCTGAAGACACGTTGGAATTTCTTTGCCAAATGAAGCAAAAATCCGTACAAGCACACATTGCCCTGTTGTTGGTCAACGTACTCTATGGAGCCAGTCACGTTTTGGCGAAGGGAGTCATGCCGGGCTTTTTGACGCCAACCGTTTTCATCTTATTTCGCGTGGTGGGAGCCACAGCGCTGTTTTGGCTCGTGCTCAGTTTGACAAAACGATCCAAGATTGAACGCAAAGATTTTCCGTTGATCGCCTTGTGTGGACTCTTTGGCGTCGCGATCAACCAATTGTTTTTCTTCCACGGATTAAACCTTTCCTCTGCCTTTAACTCCGGAATCATCATGGCCCTGAATCCGATTATGGTGGTGATTTTATCGTTTTTCCTCTTGAAGGAACGACTGACCGCCTTCAAAATAACCGGCATTACCTTGGGTGCGACGGGAGCGATTCTCTTGACCTTGAAAGCTTCCACACATATGGGCGATTCTCGTTTGGGCGATTTATTCCTCTTCCTGAATGCATTGAGCTACGCGATTTACTTGGTGCTGGCGAAACCACTGATGAAAAAATACAGTCCGATACAAGTCATCACGTGGGTCTTTACCTTTGGACTTTTTTTCGTCCTTTTATTCCCTCCTACTTTGAGCGAATTGAGTCAAACGAATTTTCAGCGGATTCCGACAGAAATTTGGTGGAAAATTACGTACGTCGTGATTGGTGTGACCTTTCTCACGTACTTACTCACCATCTTCGGATTGAAATACCTCAGCGCAACGATTTCCAGTGCGTACATTTACACACAACCCGTCATGGTGCTGTTGTTTACCTTTTTGTTTGCGATCATTGGCTGGTCCGAGGATTACCGAAGTACCATTACCTCTGAAAAGATTCTGTATATGTTCGTTATCTTTACCGGTGTTTACTTGACGTCTAAATCAACCTCCAAAAAATGAAAAACCTTCTTTTTTTCCTCATTTTAATGAGTGTTTCCATCAGTTGGGGACAAAATAAAATCATCGACCACAAAGTATATCCCGAATGGAAACGTTTGGAAAAACAACAGTTTAGTCAAAATGACGAATGGCTGACCTACGAAATCAATCCACTGACGGGCGATGGGCATTTGCACTGGTATCAGAGCGCAACAGGAAAACACGATTCCCTGAAACGAGCAAAGGATGCACAACTCGACCCGAACGGACAATTCATCGCGTGGAAAGTCGTTCCGGGATTTGACACCCTGCGAAACTGCGAATTGAACAAAGTCGATAAGAAAAAATGGCCGAAGGATAGTTTGTACATCCTTCTGACGGCTAACGATTCCTTGATCAAAGTTCCCAAATTGAAGTCCTTCCAAGTGACAGAGGATGCCTCTGTACTCGCTTATTTATCGGAAGTGAGTCAAAAACCGACGCCGGAAGTCAAAAAGAATTGGCTGCAAAAACATGGGTTCCAGAAGGAAGAAAAACCAGTGGAAAAACCAAAAAGCGACGGACATCAGCTGACCATTTGGACCACCACCAACTCATGGAAACAAACGAATGTCACGAAATATTCACTTCCGAAAAACGGAAAATACGTCGCGATTGTCACTCAGCAAAAACTGAAAAACGATTCCTCACAGGTGCGCATATACGAGGTCGCCACGCAAACACTCATCAAAGAATTTGACCGAAATACCGCGTGTGAAGCACCCGTTTGGAACGAAGACGGAACACGTTTGGCGTTTTTTGCAAGTCAAGACACGAACAAAGTGAAACAATTTGAATTGAATGTCTTTGACC
>CAIOSO010000041.1 GCA_903860985.1 uncultured Flavobacteriales bacterium | reverse complement strand
TCTTTTCTTTTTTAATCTTTCACACAACGTACACTCATTCCATACTGCGGATAAGTCGTTTGTCTAAAAATGTTCTTTTTTTGGTAATCAAAATAGCGGTAATAGGCATTTCCACTGCTTGCCGATGTGGATGTCCAGAAAAAAGCCGATTTGCTAAACGTTAATTCCCCATTAAATAAACGGCATCCAGCTGGTAAAATAGAGAAATCATAGGTGTCCACTCCGAATGGCACTGTTCCATTCGGCCAACCCTCAGAATTTTTAACAATTAACTCTTCTGCTTGATTGTTGCCGCGCCAAGCCAATTGATCGGCTTGAGTTGAAGACATGCCAATTGTTTTTTCGAAGGTTTTCCATTCTTCATCAGTGGGTATATGCCAGCCAAGCGGAGCTAACTTATGGACATCCTGAACAGCAAAATGATTATAAAAACACCCAAAAAGCGAATCATTTAAAAAACTATATGATGATTCTTGGGTATTTGCCCAAAGAGAATCTTGATTTACATTTCCGATAAACGTTATATTTGATCCATCTTGGAAATGTTTTACGCGTAAATTCTCACACATCCACCATTGATCGCCAATTTTTACGGTTTTATAGGTGTTTCCATCAACATCATTCACTGTTCCATATTCTAAAACAATAGGTGTTTGGGTTTCTTTTTTACACGCTTGGATTCCAAGGGAAAGAAAAACCACCATAAAAAGGATCTGCTTCATGGCTTAATTTTTAAATAACAATTGCGTTTGTACTTGCTCTCCGATTTGAACTTTGATGTGGTACACTCCTTTTTCACTAATGGTCAATTCTAATTTTTCACCAATGAGAAGACCTGTTGGAGCAATTGTTTTTTCAAATACTTTGACTCCAAAGGTATTGTATACTTCTACTTGAATGGCTTCGTTTGCCATGCCACTGTAGACATCTAAAAAGAAATCTGAAGTACTTGGATTCGGATACACCAAAAATTCAAAGTTTTCTCCACGCAAGGCCGGACATACAATGGCGATATCTCGGTTGTTGCACTTACCTGGGTAACAACATAAATTAGGCATGCTAAAATTCACGTTAGCATCAAAATTACAGGCCATTGTATCCATACAGCCAATGATGATTGGTGTGATGCATGAGCCTGGTTCCAAACACGTTGCATTTTGGTTGTATTCTACATAATCTGCATTATTACAGCCACACGTTGACGGATAAATCAAGTAGGGATTAAAAACTTCACCTGATAAAATAGTGTCGTTGGAAGAAACATAACTGATTGTTTGCAATACCCCATTGATCAAAGCATCAACGACAATATTTAAGTGGAAAGAAAGTTCTCCGGTTGTTGATAATTGTGCCACTAAAATTTGGTTGCTATCAGGGATTAAACCTCTAATGCCAGAATTAGACAAGTAGAAATCATTCGATGAGAATAAGGTATTTGCACTTAGAGAACCAAAAATGGTGCTGTCATTTCCGCTTGTAAAATCTAACAGTCCAAAATGGCTCCATGATGTTGGAATTGTGGCCATGGTATCCATTCCGTCTGCTTGAGTTAATGGGATTCCAGCACTGACATCATTATTCACCAACAATCCTGTTGCAATCAATTCAGAGCCCCCATCATTATTGACACCGCCAATAAAGGACCCATCCACATCTTGGTTTTTCAACACACCTACATAGGTTTTAGCTGCTTGTGTTTTGGTGGTTTGACCCAAGGTTAACCAGGTATCCAAAGCTACTGTCCCCTCTAAGTAGCGGTTTTTCACAAAATCCTTCCCAAAAGTTTGACCATCGCTTCTGTGGTTAAAGAAGGGTGCTGTGCTTTGAATGGAAAAGGTATGATTGGCATCTCCATAGATTTTTTTCAATACACTTCCTGGCGCGAGGTCTACATAAATGCGGTAGGTCGTGGATCCAACAGGAAGTCCACCACCAAGGGTATCTGTGGCATCGTTTACATCACTGACATAGTATTTCTCTACAATCACCTTTTCCAACTGAGAAAAACCAGTGAATTGAATGACAAATGTTAGTAAGAGGACAAGGATGTGTCGCATGTTCTTCATCTTTATAATTTATAGGATATACCTAGTTGGTAATTCGTTCCATAACGGAAACGGTCGTAATCGATGTATCCGCCAGGTGTTTTGTAGGCACGTCTTACTGGTGCATTTAAAAGATCTCTTACCGTTACACTCATAGTAAAGTGTTTGCTCAAGGTTTTAGACACTTTCATGTCAACGGTGTGACGCGGCATTTCGTAGACATCAGCACGTCCTTTCAAGATTCCCGTTAAGACCAAACGTGGACCTTGAACATTGTAACTTACGGTTGCGGTTAGACCTAAGGTATCTGAAGTATAACTCAGAATTCCATTCACAATGTAAGGTGC
>CAIOSO010000040.1 GCA_903860985.1 uncultured Flavobacteriales bacterium | reverse complement strand
GAGAAAATCATTCCTCCTTAGCTCAGTTGGTTAGAGCATCTGACTGTTAATCAGAGGGTCTCAGGTTCAAGTCCTGAAGGGGGAGCGAAAGCCTCGACGATACTGTCGAGGCTTTTTTTGTGTTCGGAAAAGATGGTCTGAGGTTCAATCCGCCGCGGCGGACTGAAGGGGGAGCGAAAGCCTTACGGAAACGTAAGGCTTTTTTTGTGAGCTACTATATCTATATTCTATTTTCAGTTGAACTTAATCGATATTATGTTGGATCTTCTTCAGATCCATGGAAACGACATTTAGAACACATTTCCAATTCAATTGATAAATATACAGGTCGTTCAAAAGATTGGGATTTAAAAACAGTTTTTTCACTCGAAAATAAAAATGAATAATTTCATGTGGGCTAATTTTTTGATAAAAAATAACTAAAAATAACTTGGATTTCCTAATGGGAAAAACCAATTCATTTTTTTTCTCTTAATTTCGTTTCATGGAAATCAAAGCCCAAATTGAGCAGTTTATTTCTCAGCAAGCGGAAAGCAAGCAACAAGATTTGTTGACCTTGCACGAGTTGATGAGTAACATCCTTCCTACCGGAAAATTATGGATGGAGGACGGGAAAAATGAAGAAGGCAAAGTTGTGTCGAATCCAACGATTGGCTACGGACAGCAAACCATGATATTGGCGAAAGGAAAATCCCGCGAAATGTTCCAAATTGGAATCAGTGCAAATACAAGTGGAATCTCGATTTATTTGATTGGCATTCGAAATAAATTAGACCTCGCGCAAGAATTCGGATCTAAACTCGGAAAAGCCAAAATTACTGGCTACTGCATCAAATTCAAACAACTTGCTGATTTGGATTTATCTGTTCTCGAAAAGGCGATTCGCTTAGGAATTCAATTAACGAACGATTAAGCCGTTCCTGATTCCTCCGCCGCGGCGGACTGTTTCTCGCTCTCTTCGCAAAAGCGGAAAACCTCAATCTCGTTTTCCTTTAAAATAAGCAAAAAGCGCCATGGCGTGACCATGTCCTAATTCGTATTCTTCTTTGAGCCAATTCGTAATTTCTGTCGCTTTTACTCCCGTAGATAACTCACCGTTCGTTAAAAACCCCTTTTCTTCGGCTTTTTGTACAAACGCTATTGGATTCAGTCCGGTTTTTGCTTCGATGTTGTCAAGGTACGCTTGGAATGACATGTGTATTGATTTAAAATAAAACGTTGTAAAGATATTATTCCTTTTAAAAAGGTGCAAATGTCGTTTTGATGAAAAATATTTAAACAAACGGTTCAAGAGAATTACCAATCTATCAGTTTATTGCAATTTTTTCAAATTCGGATTGAAAAGAATTGATTTTAATTGAGAAGCAGCAATATCATGAAGTCTGATTAATCTTTCTTTTTGAGATATATTTTGTGTGATAAAAATTGAATTTATACTTTCAAGATTGCTAAGAACAACTAATTGTTCTAGACTACTGTAATCCCTTATATTTCCTGCTAAATCAGGATTTTGAAGTCTCCATTCCTTTGCCGAAATCCCAAACAATGCTACATTCAATAAATCCGCCTCATCGGCATAAATAAAATTTATTTGATTTATATTTAACTCTTTGGGAATTAATTTGATTTTAATTGTATCTGTTAGAATTTGATAATTTATTTTCGATAATATTCGCTGAACTTTCCATTCAATTTTTGAAGACTTCGTTTCTTCTTTTTTTAATCTTTGAAATTCTTTGATTAAATAAAGTTTGAACTCTGAACTTATCCAAGATGCAAATTCGAAGGCAATGTCTATGTGTGCAAATGTCCCTCCGTTATGACCTTTTTTAGAAACTATTCCAATTGCGTTTGTCTGATCAATCCATCTCGAAGGAGAAAGTGTAAAAGAATGTTGACCAGAATCAAATAGAAAGGAGTCGAATTCGACCCCTTTGAATTTTGGATTATTGAGTTTCTCCCAAAGACCAATAAATTCTAATGTTGATCTATTTCTAATCCAATTTTTTACTACATCTTTCGGTTCATGCGGGTTTTTATTTCTTGCAATATCTGTTAACGAAATAAAGTCTTGGTCTCCAATAGTGAATGTTTCAATTTGATGACCTTTCACTAATATCAATTGATTTTTCCTTTTCATACAAGAAATAACTTGTGGTTAAAGAAAATTATTGTCTAATCAACTAATAATCTCCTCCTCCAAAACCACTTTTCGGTGTTGTATTCCCCACTCAACGACATGCTGAATCAAGGATTTAATCGACTTTCCATGCTGACTCATGCGGTACTCGAAGGTGGAGGACGTTTCCGTGCGTATTTCCACACGTTCAATCATGCGAAGTTCCTCTAAATAGCGTAATTCCTTGCTTAAAGTAGCCGAAGTGATTCTTCCCAGGATCGACTTTAATTCATTGAATCTACGAGGTTTATCGCAGATATATGATAGAATTGGTCCACGCCATTTTCCGCCGATGATGTCCAATACATCAGCAACGACTTTAATTCCTTGTTGTTTGGTCTTTACCTCCATTTTACTAGGTATCTTTTTTCATACTTAAACAAAGCTACGATTTATCTTCAGAACGAATTCAACTGACTACATTTGAAGAAAAAAAACATGAATATTACTGCAGTCATTTTAACCTTAAAAGAAGGTGTAAACGTTTCTGAATTAGGAGCAATTTTAAAACATGAGCAAGAGATGGTGGCTCAATGGACATCAGAAGGAATTATTCACGACATGTACTTGCGTCAGGGAAGAAATGGAGCTGTCATCATGTTTAACGAACTAGACGAAACAGCGGTTCAAGCATTAATCGAAACCCTTCCACTCTACCCTTATTTTAAACCGGCTGAATTTTTGGGATTATTGAAGAATGACTAATTAATTTTTCATTTCAAGCTTACTTAAGCTTTGAACGTTGAAATAATTGTATTTTTAAAGTACAATTTAAAACCGTGTTTTTTAATTCATTCGATTACTTACTCTTTTTTCCAACAGTATTTTTACTGTATTGGTTTGTATTTCAGAGAAAACTGAGTTTGCAAAACGGATTCCTCCTGCTCGCTAGTTACTTTTTCTATGCATCTTGGAGTTGGGAATTTACAGGATTACTGTTATTAAGTACTGTCATCGATTATTCCTTTGGGTTTTTAGTTGCCTCAAGGGATCGAAAGAAAGCAAAATTGTTTTTGATACTGAGTATCGTCAATAATTTAGGAATCTTAGCACTGTTCAAGTACTACAATTTTTTCGCAGAACAGATTCAAACTGGATTCGAACGCATTGGCTGGGAAATTCACCCCGTTCTATTGAATGTGGCGCTGCCAATTGGTATTTCCTTTTATACCTTTCATGGGATGTCGTATGTGTTTGATATTTATCGTGGACAACAGAAGCCAACCAAGAATTTCATCGATTATGCTGTTTTTGTTAGCTTTTTCCCATTACTTGTTTCAGGTCCGATAGAACGGGCAAATCACTTATTGCCTCAAGTTCAAAAGAAAAGAACCTATAGTGATGTTCAATGGATTGAAGGTGCTCGATTGATTCTTTGGGGACTCTTC
>CAIOSO010000039.1 GCA_903860985.1 uncultured Flavobacteriales bacterium | reverse complement strand
GGAGCAGGGATAAATACGAATCCTATATTTTGTTCGAAAAAAACAAAATCAACCAATTACAAGTCTTACTTGAAGAGCACCTTAGATTAAAAGAAGAAACGATTCACACGTATCATGCATTACATGATGATTTGAATCAGTTATCTTTAGCCTTATTAAGGAAAAATAACTTAAGCCATCCATGAGAACCTTTCTCCTCTTATTTTTCCTTTTCTTGGCCGGTAGTTCTTTTTGTCAAACCGATACGGATATTCAATTAGCACAGTATTATTACACCAATGGTGAATTTGAAAAGGCAAGTTCCTACTATGAAAAAATCTATGCCAATGACCCATCAAAAGTCGTTTTTACCCGATACTTTGAGTGTTTATTAGAGATAAAAGACGTCAAAACGGCGGAGAAAATCATTAAAAAACAAGTAAATCAGAATCCAGGTGACTTGGAACTTCGAGTTACTTTTGCGCAATTTTACGAAGACATAAGCGAGGCGGTGAAAGCGCGTAAAATCTATGAGGACATCCTTGAAGAAGTGAACAGCAATCCAGGATTAACCATACAAATTTACCAGGCTTTTATCGCGAGGGGAAAATTTGATTTCGCGAAAACCTGTCTGGATAAAGGAAGAAAACTTGCGCCGAGCTATCCATTTAACTTCCAATACGCTGATTATTACTCATTGATAGGCAATAAGTCTGAGATGATGCGAGAGTACATCGAATACCTGGAATTGCAGCCAAGCATGAAAGAGTCCATTCAATTAGCGATTAATAGCCGCGTGGATTTAACGAAAAGTGACGGTTCTGACTTCGTGGCCCTGAAAGAGTTATTAATCACAAAAACACAAAAAACAAATGCGCCTTTGATCTATGCGGAGATGTTGATTTGGTTATTTGTCCAAAACCAGAATTTTAACGGAGCCTTTATACAAGCACAAGCATTGGACAAGAGGGTGCAAGGTGATGGATCTCGGGTGATGGAACTTGGGTTGGTTTGTATTGAAAACAAATCGTATGAAATCGCTCGCAAATGCTTTGAGTATGTTATTTCACTTGGTTCGAGTCAAGCATTATACTTTGAGGCACAAAAATCCTTATTGAATACACGTTTCATAGAAATCACCACCAATCGGGCCTATTCATCCACCGAAATCCAAGCCACGATCCAAGATTACACGGATGCATTAACGCGACTTGGAAAATCTAGGTTCACCTTTCAGATTATCTTGGAATTAGCGCACATCAAAGCGTTTTATGCAGAACAAGTGTTGGAATCCATCGAATTACTGAACAGGTTGTTAGAAACACCGGGCTTGACCGATATGCAACGCGCACAAGTTAAAATGAAGTTAGCAGATGTTCATGTCCTTGGAGGTGACATATGGGAAGCATCCCTATTGTACATGCAAGTGGATACCGATTTTAAGTTTGAACAGATAGGCAATGAAGCAAAATATAAAAATGCCCGCGTGTTTTATTTCGATGGTGAATTTGATTTTGCTCAAGGACAATTGAATGTACTGAAAGAATCCACATCAAAAATGATTGCCAACGATGCGCTGCAATTATCGGTGATGATTACGGATAATTATGGTTTGGACAGTAATTACCAGGTGATGTTGTGGTTTGCCACTGCAGAAAGACTCATCGAACAACACCGCTATGATTCCGCATTTGTTTTGTTTGATAGTATTCAAGTAAACTTCCCCATGCATTCTTTGGCAGATGAAATTTTATTTCGAAAAGGGAAAGCGATGGAACAGCAAGGAAAATGGACAGAAGCAATGGATTACTACACGGATTTATTGAAATTTTATTCTGACGACATTCTCGGGGATGACGCACTTTTTCGCTTAGCCGACTTAACGGAAAACCAACTTCAGGACAAAGAAAAAGCGCTTGAATATTACAAGCGCTTAATGATTGATTTTAAAGGAAGTTTGTTCTCAACCGAGGCAAGAAGTCGCATCCGATTTTTGAGGGGAGATGCAAACATCGAGGTTGACTCAGACGAACAGTAGCTTAATGTAAATCCGGCATTTCACGTGTAAAGGCTGGAATTCCAGTGACGTCCATTCCGGTAATCAATAAATGAATGTCATGCGTGCCTTCGTATGTAACAACAGATTCAAGATTAGCCATGTGACGCATCATCGAATACTCACTTGTGATGCCCATTCCACCATGAATTTGACGAGCTTCACGCGCTATGTTCAAAGCGATTTCAACATTATTTCGTTTCGCCATAGAAATCTGTGCAGTGGTTGCACGACCTTCGTTGCGCAATTGTCCCAATCGGAATGTCAGCAATTGAGCTTTGGTGATTTCCGTGATCATTTCAGCTAATTTTTTCTGAATCAATTGAAAGGCCCCAATAGGTACATTAAATTGTGTGCGTTCTTTCGAATAGCGCAGAGCTTGATCATAACAATCCATCGCTGCTCCAATCGCACCCCAAGCAATTCCAAATCGCGCTGAATCAAGGCAGCTTAATGGCGCGCCTAGTCCAGATCTTCCTGGAAGAATATTTGATTTTGGTACTTTAACGTTATCAAAGATGAGCTCGCCTGTAGCGGAAGCACGAAGCGATAATTTCCCATGCATCTCAGGCGTTGAAAACCCTTCCATACCGCGTTCAACGATAATTCCGTGAATTCTACCTGTTTCATCTTTCGCCCAAACTACTGCGATGTCTGCAAATGGCGCATTCGAAATCCACATTTTAGCACCATTTAAGATCACATGGTCTCCCGCATCTTTGAAGTTGGTAATCATTCCACCTGGATTTGAACCATAATCAGGCTCGGTTAAGCCGAAACAGCCCATCATTTCCCCCGTAGAAAGTTTTGGTAAATATTTTTGTTTGTGCTCTTCAGACCCATATTTCCAAATAGGATACATGACCAATGAGGATTGTACAGATGCAGTGGAACGCAAACCTGAATCACAACGTTCTAATTCTTGCATAATTAAACCATAAGAAATATGATCTAATCCTGGCCCTCCGTATTCTTCAGGGATATAAGGCCCAAACGCACCAATTTCTCCTAAGCCCTTCAAAATATGCATAGGAAATGTTGCGTTTTCGTAGTGCTCGTCTATAATGGGAGAAACTTCTTTTTTAACCCATGCTCTTGCGGCATCTCGAACTAATTTGTGCTCATCCGAAAGTAGGTCATCCATTCCGTAGTAATCTGGATGTGTAAATAGATCTGTTTTCATAATTCACCTTAATTTGATTGCAAAAGTAAGTAATAATTAAAATGCCCACCCCATACATTTTTGAATTAATTTTGTCCTAGATGATATATTCCCTACAAAGCTCATTCGAACTCATCGAACGCGATACGCACATGAATAGTTACTTACTCGTAATCATTCTATTATGTTTTGCATTTGTTGGCGTTGCGCGTGTCGCACAACCGGATTTAATTGCTCAAACATTCACGGGTTTTTTTAAAATCAAACGTCCTGACAGCAATGGATTTGAAGGATCAAAGTTACAGCCTAGCATGGCGGCATTGATTGTGCTAAATTACATTGTTTCATTTGCTACCTGTGTATTTCTCTTGCTGTATAAAAATGAAAACTTACCGGAGACAATGAGCCTTACCTTAAAAATTGTAGCGGCATTGACGTTTGTTCAACTCATTAATTTCCGACTGGTTTTTTTGTTGTCAGGTGAAAGGGCGATACTGGATTCAATGAGTGCAGTGAACAAACAGGTTTGGTCTTTTGGCGGATACTTGTTAACTATTCTCGCCTTACTTTGGATCTTAAATCAAGAAACACAGACCATTTTCGAGCGACTTTTCTTCACCATTAGTTTTTTATTAATCATATGGCGCATTACAAAAGGCCTTATACTTGGCGCGCAATTAAGATACAAATGGTATTATTTAATTTTGTATCTTTGCACACTAGAAATTTTACCACTCATAATTTTATCAAAATTAGCTTGGCATAATTTCAAATAAGTTTAAGAATAGTATACGTTAAAAACACGAAACTTGGCCATAAAGACAATTTTAGTTTCGCAGCCGAAGCCTGAGGGGGATAAGTCACCGTATTACGACTTAGCTGAAAAGTATAAATTGAAAATAGACTTCCGTCCGTTTATCAAAGTAGAAGGCATTGACGCAAAAGAATTTCGAGCGCAACGCGTGAATTTTTCGGAGCATACAGCCATCATATTAACATCCAAAGTTGCCGTTGATCACTTCTTTCGTATTGCAGAGGCAACACGATTCGAGGTTCCAGACACGACAAAATACTTTTGCATTACTGAGGCGGTAGCACTTTACCTGCAAAAGTACGTGACCTATAGAAAGCGCAAAATATTTTTCGGGAAACAAACCATCGACGAATTAGCGGAATTAATGAAAAAGCACAAGAACGAAAAGTTCTTGCTGCCTTGTACAGATATTCTCCGAGACAACATCCCCTTGACTTTAGAACAACATGCTTTGCCATTTACTAAAGTTATTTTATACCGTACTGTGGCTTCTGACTTGTCCGATTTAGAAGATGTATACTACGATATCCTCGTGTTTTTTAGTCCAGGAGGAATCGAATCATTATTCAAAAACTTCCCTGATTTCAAGCAAAACGATACGGCCATTGCCGCATTTGGACCAACAACCGCCAATGCCGTTATTAAAAACAATTTGCGATTAGATGTTCATGCCCCTCACCCCAAGGCTCCTTCCATGGTTGGCGCCATCGAATTGTTCATAAAGGAACAATTAAAAAAGAAATAAAATTTCTTTAAAAATCATCATCAGTCCTTTTTTTTCTTCGCGGATTCTTGTTATATTTACCCGAACTTAAAATTTAATTCATGAAAAAACTATTATTCTCAGCTTTATTGCTTGTGTCAGGAGTTAGCGCGAATGCACAGTTAGCAAATGGAAGTGTCGCTCCAAACTGGACGTTCACTGACTTGAATGGTACAACTCAATCTTTGTATTCTTACTTAGACCAAGGAAAAACCGTTTTTATTGATGTTTCTGCTGCTTGGTGTGGTCCATGTTGGAACTACCACAACACGCACGCGTTACGTGATTTATATGAAAACCACGGTCCATCTGGATTGCCAAGTGTGGTTGCCGGAACAACAAACGATGTAATGGTATTCTTTTTAGAAGGAGAACTTTCAAATACATCAGCTCAATTAAATGGTCCTGCTGCTTCAACTGGATCTGCTGCTACAACAACTCAAGGTGACTGGGTAACAGGAACAACGTATCCAATCGTTGACCTTCCTAACACTGCTGCAGGTTCAGCTTTCATGTCAGGTTATAACATCGCTTATTTCCCTACAATTTACAAAATCTGTCCTAACCGTATCATCGAGGAAGTTGGTCAAGCTACAGCTGCTAACTTGTATGCATCAGTTGCTGCATGTCCAGCACCAGCTTCTCAACCAGCTGACGTTGCTGCTTTAGCTTACACAGGTGCTTTGGTACATTGTGAAGGTTCTTACACACCATCTGTTCAAATTCAAAACAATGGTACAACTGCATTAACTAGTGCTACTGTAACGATTACGATGGGTGGTACAACAGTTTCTACAGGAACTTACTCTGGAAACTTAGCTACTTATGGTGTTGCTAACGTAACATGTACGCCAATCGCATCATTTATGGGTGGGGCGTTGACTGTAGCAGTTACTACAACTGGAGATGCTTCTGCAACTAATAACGGTGTTAATGCTACTGTTGGACTTGCTGCAAATGCTACTTCTCAGTATGTTACTGTAAACATTACAACTGACCGTTACGCATCTGAAACTTCTTGGAACATTAAAAATAGTACAGGAGCAATTGTTGCTCAAGGTGGTGGTTCTTGGACT
Source organism: uncultured Flavobacteriales bacterium (assembly GCA_903860985.1). Lineage (GTDB taxonomy): Bacteria > Bacteroidota > Bacteroidia > Flavobacteriales_D > Crocinitomicaceae > UBA952. Next base: position 30,621 of record CAIOSO010000039.1, on the reverse strand, counting down.
GACTTAGCTGCAACTGGACAAACGGTTCAAACGCCAGTTATGGTTACTTTAAGTCCTTCACAATGTTACACATTCGAAATCTTGGATGCATATGGCGACGGCATATGTTGTTCATACGGAAATGGTGCTTACTCTGTTGTTGATATGGCTGGTACAATATTAGGTTCAGGTGGTTCATTTGCTGCAAGTGAGCAAAAAGCTTTCAAAACAGGTGTTTTAGGATTGAATGAAATGGAAACAATCGCATTGAATGTTTACCCTAATCCAGCTTCAGGTTTATTGAATGTTTCTTTCGAAGCAAACAATGCTGATTTCGTAATCACATTAACAGACCTTCAAGGACGTGTAATTTCTTCTAAAGAAATGGCTAACTTGAACGGTACGCAATTGGTTACTTTCTCAACTGAAAACGTAGCTTCTGGAAGTTACATCGTTACTGTTGCTTCTAACGGTACAAAAACAACTAAAAACGTAGTGGTTAGATAATCACTCTCACGATTTGGAAACGCCCTCATTGAGGGCGTTTTTTTTTGACTATACTTTATGTTTATTCCTTTTCAAGATGGTCATTCAATTGAATTGCCAGCGAAATTCACCTTTCCCTTCTATTATTCCCCACATCCCATTGCACTTAAAGCAGTAGGACTCCTACAAGACCGTTTAAAAACGGGAAACTTTCATCATGATTTTGGAATTGGAAATACACAACGAAACGGAGCTATCGGAAAAATGTTTGGTGTGCTCGTTGTGGAAAATCAAGCGGGGGAATTAGGGTACATCTCCGCGTTCTCTGGGAAATTAGGAAATTCAAACCATCACGAAGGATTCGTTCCTCCCGTTTATGATCTGCTAGATCCATCGGGCTTTTTTAGAAAGGAAGAAATCGAGGTCAATGATTTGACACTGGAACTGCATCGCTTGGAAAAAAACGACGCTTACGTCCAATTGAAAAACAAGGTCGAGGAATATCGAATGACGTTTTCCAAATGGATTGAAAATGAAAAAGCACAATTAAAACAACATAAAAAACAACGTCAAGCAAAACGAGAGGCCGCCAATCAACAAGATAGTTCAGCTTATCAGCTCCTCATTGAGCACTTGAAAGAAGAGAGTATTCGCCAGCAAATTCAATTCAAACAGCAGCACTACACAAAAAAGGTGGCACTAGATGAATTGGAAGAATCGTTGCGTCTCTTTGAAAATCAATTGGCAGAATTGCGGGAAAAAAGAGCCGCGATGTCGGCAGATATACAAAGCCGGATTTTTCAATCTTATACGTTTTTGAATTCGACTCTGGAAACAAAAAGTTTATTAGCCATTTTTAAGGAAACACCTTTCAAAACTCCGCCGGCCGGAGCAGGGGAATGTGCAGCTCCTAAATTGCTTCAATATGCTTTTTTAAATGAACTCAAGCCAATCGCTTTGTCAGAATTTTGGTGGGGAATATCGCCGGAATCTGAGGTGAAAATCCACCAAGAATTTTATCCAGCTTGTCGGGGGAAATGCGAACCTATTCTTTCACATATGTTAAAGGGGATTGAATTGGACATCAATCCGATGAGCATTAATCCAGCGGAAGGGAAAGAATTGGAAATCTTATTTGAAGATGAATACCTTCTACTTGTTAATAAACCCGCAGAGTTTTTATCCGTTCCAGGTAAAACAATCGTCGATTCTGTTCAAACAAGAATCCAACAATTATATCCACAAGCCACCGGTCCCTTGTTGGTTCACCGCCTAGACATGTCGACCTCAGGGATAATATTAATTGCTAAGAAAAAGGATATTCATCAGTCCCTGCAGAAACAATTTTTAAAACGAAGTGTAGAGAAACGATACATGGCTCTTCTCCAAGGATATGTTAAATCTAGTCATGGAGAAATCGAACTGCCACTTCGCGTGGACTTAGAAGATCGTCCAAGACAGTTAGTTTGCTATGAACACGGAAAGCATGCCTTGACTAAATACGAGGTCTTAGAGCGCACGAAAGGATACACACGCGTCTATTTCTATCCACATACCGGACGAACGCATCAATTACGGGTACATGCTGCGCATGCCAGCGGATTGCACGCGCCAATCATTGGAGATGACCTATATGGTCAAAAATCAGATCGCTTGTATTTACATGCGGAATTCTTAGGTTTCTGGCATCCAATTACGAAAGAACGAATGGAAATTACTTGTCCAGCGCCTTTTTAATTAAATCCTTTCCACCCAATCACCGTGTTCTTTGATTAAATCAATCAAGGCATCAACAGCCTCTTCGGCGGCTACATTTTTACGGACAACGGTTTTTTCTTTGTATAAATGGATTTTACCTGGACCTGTTCCAACGTATCCATAATCAGCATCGGCCATTTCACCAGGACCATTCACGATGCAACCCATGATTCCGATTTTAATTCCCTTAAGATGGGAAGTACGTTCACGAATTTTTGCAGTGGTTTCTTGTAAATCAAACAAGGTACGTCCACATGAAGGACAAGAAATATATTCTGTTTTTGAAATGCGTGTTCGAGTTGCTTGAAGAATTCCAAATGCCGTCGAATTGATCAGTGTATTCGGCTGTTCTCCAGTGATCCAAATACCATCTCCGTATCCATCAATGAACAATGAACCGGCATCACTGGAAACATTTAACTGGAATTTCTCAGAATCCGTTTCCAGCGAATCTACATGGAGAATGACCGGAATATCATTCATATTATCAGCTAATTGACTGAAAAAATGCCTAAATAATTGTGTTTTATTAGCGTATTTCGTAGAAACAATCAGTGTCAATTTTGCATATTCAGCAAGTGTCGTTGGAATCTCTTCTTCAGCGGCCAACGTTAAAAATCCAGCTTGGTTTTTTGGTATTTCGCTTAACTGGTCGACCGTGAGCAAAGGATAGTACCCAACTCGCTCAGCATAATGTTCCTTCCATGTGTGGAAGTCACAAATAACACCAAGTGTTCCCGGGACTTCAAAATCCAAGGAATTCGAACCAATATACACATAATCGGCAGCAAGATCTTGCAGGTTCCATTTATCTAAAGTGACTGAATAATTGTAACCAAAGCCGTAGAAATTAGCCGGAATAAGATCCGTTTTATCGGACATATCTGCAATGACAACTGGGACATGTTTTCCACCTATGTTGTGAATTTCACGATTGATTCTTCGGGAATATTCAAAGGGATTGTGTGCTAGTTTCGAGGCAGCTACTGACAGCGGATAAACAGATTGACTAGCGTATTTTTCCGCCAATTTTCGCGCCACTGGAATTTCGAATTCTGGTTCTTCTGTTAAGGAAACACGGATGGTATCTCCAATCCCATCTTCCAATAAAGCGCCAATTCCCACAGCAGATTTAATGCGTCCATCTTCGCCATCACCCGCTTCTGTAACACCTAAATGAAGTGGATAGCAACGTCCATTCTGCAACATGCGGTGAACCAATAAACGGTACGCTTGCACCATCACAAGTGTATTGCTCGCTTTCATCGAAATCACAAGCTCATGGTAATCGTTCTTTTCACAGATACGAATGAATTCCATCGCGGATTCCACCATTCCTTCGGGGGTATCGCCATAACGGCTTAAAATACGATCAGAGAGTGAGCCATGGTTTGTTCCAATGCGCATCGCTGTGCCGTATTCTTTGCACAAAAGTACAAGTGGCGTGAATTTCGATTCAATTCGCAAAAGTTCAGCATGATAACTTTCGTCTGTGTAATCTATTTCTTCAAACTTCTTTTTATCAGCATAGTTCCCTGGATTTACCCGCACTTTTTCAATCAATTTTGCTGCAATTTCTGCCGCATTAGGAGTAAAGTGAATGTCGGCAACTAAAGGAACATGGTATCCTAATTCGGCTAATTTTTGGTGAATGACACCTAAATTCTCTGCTTCGTTCTTGCTTGGTGCGGTTAAACGAACCAATTCACATCCAGCATCGATCATCCGAATACTTTGAGCAACGGAACCTTCGGTATCCATGGTATCAGTTGTGGTCATTGATTGCAATCGAATGGGATTGTCTCCACCCAATGTTAATTGACCGATACGCACTTCCATCGTTGGAAGTCGTTTTCGGTTAAATGGATCAATGCAATAAGTTAGATTCATGAACTAGATGTGTAAGTAAGCATAACAAAAGTACGGATTGTTTGTTTTTTAAATCCGGAATTTGGTGTGATATTTGTTTCGTCGAAAATTAAAAAGATCAATGAGTGTTTTAAAAGGGCTTTTACCCGTATTCATTTTGTTTTTATTCATTTCCTGTGAACATGAAGAAAAGAAATCCTCACCAATGAAGATTCACCCGAAAGCGTTGATTAAGTCGACGCCTAAAGCCCCCAAGCCCCCGAAGACGAATAAAAAACGTCGACAAATCATCCCGCCAGAAATCCCTGTTGTTCGAATTGATCCAGATCCTATCCCAGAACCATATCCGTATTACTTAGTAGAACCTCCTGTCGTTTGTCCAACGGCAGATCCCGTTGTGATAAAAGCAGATACTATTTATGATTTTCCTACGATTTTGCCGGAGTTTCCAGGTGGCCAACAGTCCTTAATCAATTACCTTCAATCGAATATGGTGTATCCCGAAGACGCTAAAGAGCTTGGAATAGAAGGAAAAGTATATGTGAGCTTCGTTGTTTTTGAAGACGGAAGCATTCAACAAGTAAGCATCCTACGAGGCATCAATGGAAATATATCTTGTGAAAAAGAAGTTATGCGTTTAATTAAACGTATGCCCAAGTGGATTCCGGGCAAAAATGAACTTGGACGTACCATCAAAGCAAGAGTGAAAATGCCCGTTGTTTTTCGACTAGATTAGTCAATCATTGGCAGCTCTATGCGGAATGTTGTCCCTTCATTTTCTTTGGATTCAAAAGAAATTATTCCCCCATGTTTTTCAACGATTTGTTTCACTAAAGAAAGTCCGATGCCACTACCGGATGACTTGGTCGTGAAATGTGGTGTGAAAATGCGGAAGGATTCTTCGCTTGAAATACCACAGCCATTATCCGAAATTTCAATCAAGCAAAAGGGATTTTCTGTACTAAGCTGAATCCGTATTTTCCCATTGGGTATACCGGCCAAAGCTTGCTGTGCATTTTGCAATAAATTCACCAAGACCTGAATCCATAAATTGCGGTCTACATTGACCATAATAGCTCTTGATTCAGGATGAAATTCCAGCTTAATCTGATCTTCATTTTCGTAAAGGGAAACTACTTTCCCGACGATGTCCACCATGTTTTCGCGCTGTAAAATCGGTTCTGGCATTTTCGCGAAGTTGGAAAATTCGTTGGCCATTCTGGTGAGTCCATCGATTTGTTCAATGATGGAGGCTAGTACCCGGTTCAATTGCTGCTCCCCCTCTTTATTCTTTGGGTCATAACTCCGCAAGAGGTGCTGTATACTTAATTTCATGGGAGTCAATGGATTCTTGATTTCATGGGCAATTTGTTGCGCCATCTCTCTCCATGCCATTTCTCGTTCGGTAGAGGCCAATCGTTGTGCGGCAATCTTAAGTTCATCTAATTTGTCATTGTACGCTTGAACGATGGCGCCAATTTCATCTTTCTGCTGGTATTTAATGTGTTTATTTTCTTTTCCAAATTGGATGCTTGACATATGCTTTTTCAACATGATGAGTGGCTCTATGAGCCAATTCGAAACGAGGAGCCCTATGATGACGGAAAGCGCGAGCAGTAAAATAAAGACATTGATAATGGAAGTAACAAAGGTTTCAATTTGATGCTCGTATTCCTGTTGTTGTCCAAAGTGCTGCAAGTTGACATAGCCAATTTCTTTCCGTTTTTCATTGTAAATGGGGAGGTAGGAAGAAATAAAAGATAATTTCCCGATGTCTTCTGAATGAGAAAAGGCACTCTTGTTTTTTACTTGAAGCTCCATTAATGCAACTGGATTCATTTGTTCACTGATGAGTCCAAGATCAAAAATCTTAGGTCTCGAACTAGCAACAAGTAGCCCCTTGCTGTCATAAACATTTAAATCCGTGTGAAAAATAGCGGATATTTTTCGGAGTGTATTTTGTAAATACAGACGGTCTTTCGCAATCGTTAAAGAAGTGTTTTTGGCAACCTTTGACCTTAATTCTTCTTGAATGGAACTAAGCTTATCTTGAATATTCGAACGAGTAAAATCTTCGTATTGTTTTCCGACAAAAATTCCGCTTCCAACACCATATAACAGCAAGGAGAGCACCAATACGAGTACAAAGGCAATTTGTATTTTAAAGGCGAAGGATAAATCCACCCCTCTAAAAACTGCTCTTCCATTGATGAGGAAAATCAGCACCATTAATATCCCCAAAAAACAAAAGATATACGCAAAGGAAGTAATATAATCAAACCAACTCTTAGACATGATGGAGATAACGATGGCATTTTGATTGGATTTCCGATAGAAATAATGATGGAATCCTTCCTGGGAGAATGAGCCCTCCACCTTGTTGCTGGGAAGAAGCGAATAAATAGAAACGGGATAATTGAAGGCCCCCGATTGATGTATCAAGTGTCCCTCCGCATATTTAGCAATCGAATACTCCTCTAAATCTCGAATCACGTTGGCTTTATCCGAAATGAGTAACCTCGGGAAACCAATTTCTTCTGGAATCCTCTTCGATTTTAAGCGCAGTCCCAGAAATATGGAATCCTTGTCCAAGCGAATGTTTTGTAAGATAACATAGGACAAGCCCTCCTCTTCGTTTGGCAAGAAAAAGATCGAAGAATCAATATCTGATCGTTGTCCATGCAAGGAAATCAATTCGCTGATCTGATCAAAGGATGAGGTGTCCTGAGTGAAAAACGAAATTCCTCTAGCGTCGAATACATCTAGCGCTACATCATACCCGTCCCAGATTCCGTGAAAATACCTTTTTTCTAAAATGGCATTTAATGTGCCAATTTCAATGCTGGTAGGTAGCTTGGTGGAAAACTGTTGAAAAATACGGTCGGACAGGAGTTTTTCTCGGAGCTCTGAATACTCAAGTTCTAAATTAACGTCTCTTTCGGTGGCTATTTTTTTGGCGTAAATAGCTCTGTTTTCCACATCCTTTTGCTCGTTTTTACCAATTAACTCATGAACAAAAACCAAGGAAAAAAGGCACAATAACACCAATTGAAAGGAGAATTGTTGAATAGAGTCCTTTTTTCGGTAAAACAATAGATTGACAAATAAAATCACAAAGGGAATAAGCATCGTGAAGTAAGAAAAATCACTCGTTCCAGCGACAGTCCAAAAAACGAATAGAAGAACGATAGACCCAATTAAGAGTAGGGTGTTGCTCATTTGTTGTTCGTATAGGCTTTCAACCAGTCCAAAAATGATTTTTTGGAAACACAGGAAGCACAATCCAATGACGCCAAAAAAGACAAAAGAATCTGTGTTTAAAGCAAAAAATTGGTTGAAATTGACAGGAATGCTCGAATGTAATACCACCATCTTGATCAAATAGACAATAGATAACCAAACTCCATAAATGGCTACAAACTGAACCCAAAGAAAAAAGAAGTTTTTCGTTGCTTTGAAAGATTTGAAAATGGTTAAAAATCCAAAGGAAATGAAGATGCTATTGATGCAAAAATCCAAAAAACTTGGAAACCATTCGTTGTATGCAAAAAGCTCGGCTGAGTGAAAGGAGGCCTCCTCAAAAAGTTGGTCTAGCGGCACTTCATATAGAATAATCCGCACGACCAAGAGTCCCGAAACCATATACCACCTTCCGATTTGATGAGCTTCTATTTGTTTAAAAACACCATAAAGCAAGGAAATAAGACCAACTAAAAAAAGCGGCAAAATAAACCAGGGCGCTGGCTCGGAAGAATGATCAACAGGAATCATGGAAAAGCAATAGTGCTTCTTGGCATTGTAAATGGGAAATCCATGATTAATGTCCAGGGAAATACTGAATTTTGTTCTACCAAAAATGGGATTGGGATGAGATTCAATGAACTCATTTGAATAAGGGTATTCTTGTGCAATACAAAAGGAGGCACAACAGACATAGCCACCTTCTTTATACAACTCCCCGTAATACCATCCATTTTGAAGTTGAATAAGTCCACGGGCGGGGAATTGAATGCTGGAAAAATTGGAAACAGGCACTTTATTCGTGTTCCACTTAACTAAGCGATCTTGTTGATAAATGTGTACTTGACATTTTTCTTCGACTGAAATTGATCCATTTCGCTGAAAATAATGCAAGGCCTCCGGTGCAACTTGTTTTATTTTTCGTTCTTGCTGAAGAAAAAGTTCCTGAATCTTTTTATGAGGTAATTTTTGTTCTTTTTCAAGATTAAATAACTGAAAGAACAGTACACTAAACGAGCCAATAGCAAGTATAAAATACTTGATATTCAGGGTTATGTGCACCCATTTTTTCATGTTTGCAGCTCCATTTTTGTCAAGCCAGAAAGCGCGTGAAATAAGTGTACAAAATCTTCGTCAGCACGATGATCATTTCTAAAAATAAAATGAGCTTGTTCTTTGTATGGCTCAATGTAATTTTGATAACACGGAAGAACATGGTGATCCCATTGATAGATAATCTCCGACCTTTTATAACCGCGGGTTTCTTGATCTCGGTAGATGCGTCGATCTAGTTGTGTTTCGTGATCAACATCTACGAAAATACTGAAGCCAAGCGTGTCAAATACTTTTTGATAATGAAATAAAAATAGTCCTTCCACAATAATTACCTCGCTCGGCTGAATGGTCAATAAAACGTTCTTATTGGGAGGCGCATTGAAAAAATATTCTTTTACTTCTATTGGATTTCCGGCAACTAATGCATGAAGGTCTTCCTCCAATTTGTGCTGGTCTAACGCGGTAGGTAAGTCAAAATTCACTTTCCCGTTGGAATCTATGGATTGCATGTCAAGCGGATGGTAATAATTATCCATTGAAAATACGGAAGGAGTTATTCCCCCGAAAGATTCTGACAATCTTCTAAGCAATGTGGTTTTACCCGAACCACTACCTCCACATATTCCAACAACAAATGGTTTCTTTTTCATGCACGATACTCCTTACAAATATACAACATGTAAGGCAGGTTTTTATTTCAATCGATGCGCTAAATAAAAGAAAAATCGTAACTTTCTCTTTTAAATCTTATTCTTATGAAAAAAACACTCTCCGTTCTATTCAGTCTGTTTTGTGTAATATCTTTAAACGCTCAACTGAAATTGGGCGCCGTACCGGTGATGTTAGATGATCAACTTCAAAGCACCATCGGGGAAACGACCTCCGTGAATGATTCAAAAAAAGCAAACGGGATACTGGTTGTTTTCTCGTGTAATACCTGTCCATTCGTTGTTGGAACCGAAGATTTTCCAGGATGGGAAAGACAATACAATACACTTTACGATTTGGCTGAAAGCTTGAATATCGGAATGATCTTGGTGAATTCAAACGAAGGAAAACGAACAGGTGCTGATTCTTACGAAGAAATGTTGAAACATGCAGAAGCACAGCACTATAAAATGCCATATTTAGTGGATGTCAATTCAACAATGGCAAATATTTTTGGTGCGAAAACGACGCCTCACGTATTTCTTCTAAATGCAAAAATGGAGTTGGTGTACATGGGTTCTATCGATAACCTTTGGGATAAACAACGAAAAGAAGATGTGCCTTACCTAGTGGATGCTATGCAACAACTAGCTGCTCAAAAGAAAATAAAAATGGACTCAACTGCACCTAAAGGATGTGGGATTAAACGTATCACAAATTAATATTAACGATGAAATCAACGCTTACCTTATTATTCGCAATAATCGCTTTTAATGGATTCTCCCAACAAGGAGACGGAGAAAAAAAAGCCTATAAAACGTCAATTGATCTGAAGGAATTGACAAAAATCAATTTTACGCAACCGGATATTCAAGCCTTAAGAGCAGAAGATGAATTAGTCGATGGAACCGGAACTGCTCCTTGGCGTTTTGGGTGGAATAACTACACCAACCTGAATACGGAGAATACAGGTACGTGGACCACCCTTCCAAATGGAGACCGAATTTGGCATTTAGTGGTGCAATGTGAAAATGCCTTAAGCATTAATTTAACATTTGACCATACGGTCATTCCTGCTGGAAATCAGTTGTATATATTCAACCCTGAAAAGGATTTTATTCTCGGAAATTTTACAGCGAATCATTTATATGAAGGACAATTGGGGACAGAATTAGTACCTGGAAATACTTCTATTGTGGAGTATTTTGTTCCTAAAAACAATGCACAAGGACATGTGCAAATTGGTGTTGTTACGCATGGTTATAGAACAGCAGCGGAATTTCAATTGAAAGCCTTTGGAAGTTCGGGCTCTTGTAATAGAAATGTGAATTGTTCAGAGGGGCTACCTTGGACACAACAACGCAATGGTGCGGTGATGTTAGTTTCTGGAAGCAGTGGCTTTTGTTCAGGTTCTTTAATCAACAATACTTTAAATGATGGAAAACCATATGTGCTAACAGCTGACCATTGTTACAGCAATCCTGCATCTTGGATTTTCCGATTTCAATGGCAATCTCCAGATTGTAATAATCCAGCAGCATCCCCAACGTTTCAATCTATGTCTGGAGCAGTACTTCGTGCTCGCGCAACAGCTTCTGATTTCTGTTTAGTGGAAATCACTGGTGGACTTACAGCAGGAACTGTACCGGCGTCTTATACCCCTTATTTTTCTGGTTGGGACCACTCTGGCAACACGCCAACTTCTGCGGTAGGAATACATCATCCATCTGGAGACATTAAAAAAATCTCCTTAGAAAATGACCCATTGATTTCAACAACGTTTGGAACTTGTCCAGCAAATAGTCACTGGGGCGTAACTCACTGGGATAGTGGCGTAACTGAAGGAGGTTCTTCAGGCTCTCCATTGTTTGATCAGAATCACCGAATTATTGGTCAACTTCATGGTGGTGCATCTGCTTGTGGTGCAGCCAATCTATCTGATGAATACGGAAAAGTAAGTGTATCCTGGGAGCCAGTAGGAAGTAACACGACCAATCAATTGAAATGTTGGTTAGATCCGAATAATACTGGAGCGCAATTCATTGATGGATTTGACCCTGCCAATGCAACAGTTGCGCAATTAGATGCGGGTCTTTCAAGTCCAGTTTTGGAAGCAACGGCTTTTTGCGGAACAAACTATACGCCAAAAGTAACGATTGCAAATTCCGGAACCAGTGTGCTTACATCGGCTGTTGTGACGTATTCCATTGATGGCGGAGCGAATCAAATCTATAATTGGAGCGGTTCTTTAGCACAATGGCAAACAGCATTAATTACCTTGCCAGCAATCAATTTGATACCTGGAAACCATACGTTTAATGCGAGTGTTTCAAATCCGAATGCAGGAATTGACGAGAATGCCATAAACGATGTTGCCAATAGCTCCTTAACGGTTGATCCGATTGATCAAACCTTAGGATTATTAAAAGTCACATTATTGACGGACAACTATCCAGATGAAACATACATGGAATTAACTGCGAGCAATGGTACAGTTGTATGGTCTGAAGGGAATGAAAGCTTCGTTGGAAATTATGGAACGGGAAACAGTCCTGCGCCTACAGATCCTACCGCTCCTTTAGCTGGAAATACTACGTATAACTATGACATTCCAATTTCGCTTACCGATTGTTATACGTTTACGATTTATGATTATTATGGAGACGGTGTAGGAGCATCACAATGGGGCGGCGCGAACGTCGATGGTAATTTAACCTTATTGGATAATGCTGCTGCGGTATTGTATACGCTTTCAGCTGCGGATTTCGGCGCTCAGGCATCAGACATCATTAAAAACACAGATAATTCAGGAGTAGAAGAACTTGGACTCATGCAATGGAATGTTTATCCGAATCCGACAAAAGGAAACTTAAGCGTAGCTGTTCAACACGGTCAAGCAACGGAATTGGTGATTCTTGATTTGTACGGCAAAACTATTTTGCGTCAAACCATCCAAAACAACATAGGAAACCTGACAACTGAGTCTTTGTCCAATGGGACCTATTTTGTGAAAGTGAATTTTGCGAATGGATCAACGTCCACGAAGACATTTATTAAACACTAGGAGGCGACAGGAATGGCAGGAATTTATGTGCACATTCCTTTTTGTAAAAAGCGGTGTTCGTATTGTGATTTTCATTTTTCAACAACCTTTTCGAAGTATCGCCAGGATCTGATTTCGGCTATCTGCTTGGAATTGGTCTTGCGGAAAGATGAATTGAATTCGGAATCCATCGAAACGATTTATTTTGGCGGTGGAACTCCAAGCCTACTCAGCATTGATGAGCTGACACAAATCTTAGCATGCATTCATGAAAACTACCAGCTTTCGCCTGCTGCGGAAATAACGTTCGAAGTGAATCCTGAAGATGCGCACGAAGCGAATTTATTAGCGTGGAATAAACTCGGGATTAATCGCTTAAGCATAGGACTTCAGTCCTTTCAACAAAGTGACTTGAGTTGGATGAATCGTTCTCATACCCTCGAACAAGGAACGGATGCTGTTCGTCTCGCTCAAAACCTCGGATTCACCAACATTAGCATCGATCTCATTTATGGTTTACCTGGTTTATCCAATGAACAATGGACGGAACACTTGAACCGCGCAATGTCCTTGAATGTTCAGCATATTTCTTCTTATTGTTTGACCATCGAACCGAAAACGGCCTTGAATGATTTTGTGGCCAAGGGGAAGTTGACTCGTCCAACGGAGGACCAACAAAGTGAACAATTTGAATTACTTGTGAGTACACTCGCTCATGCGGGATTCGAACAATATGAAATTTCCAATTTCGCTAAGGGTCAGAAATACGCCAAACACAATTCTGCCTATTGGAACTTTTCACCTTATTTAGGCGTTGGCCCGAGTGCCCATTCGTTTAACGGCCAACAGCGCAGATGGAACGTAGCGAACAACACGAAATATTACCAACAAGTAGGAAAAAACCAAGATTGGTTTGAGGTGGAAACATTGACAGAATCCGAAAAATGGAATGAGTATTTCCTCACTGGACTCCGCACCAAATGGGGAATATTAAAGAAGAACATCCTGGAAATGGGCGGAATGAGTTCAAGCGAGTTAACGCTAATGGATTCTTACGTGAAGTCGGAATGGATGATTGAAGCTGATGCTTCTTTTGTGTTAACAGAAAAAGGTAAACTTCAGGCTGACGGAATCGCCTCTTCTTTTTTTCGTGTGGATTAAGCTTCTAGTTTTCCGATGAAAATGCTGTTTCCATCTATACGAACTGGACGCTTCAGAAAGGTGTATTCGTCCATAATAAATTGACGCATTTCGGCTTCAGAAAGATTTTTATCTTTTAATCCTAAGTTCTTGTATTTAATTGCTCGTTTGGAAAACAGGGCCTCGTAAGACCCTGCTAATTCCTTCATGAAATCTAAGTCTTTCGCTTCGATTCCCTGTGTTTTGATATCAATGATTTCATAGTCGGAGGTGTCCGAAAATGCTTTTAACAGTTTGCGACAATTGTCACAGGTATTTAATTGATAAATTCGTTTCATTAACAAAACTCATCATACGCTGCAGCAAGATTCGCAGCAATCATTTGTGCACTTCCGCCTTCGATGTGATGACGCTCTAAGAAATGAACTAACTTACCATCCTTGAATAAGGCAATGGACGGTGAAGATGGAGGATAAGGCAAGAAGTATTTTCTCGCTTGCGCCACTGCATCCGTATCAACACCTGCAAAAACAGTGGTTAATTTGTTTGGGAATTTATCGTGGTGAAGGGACAACTTTACTCCAGGACGCATATTTCCAGCAGCACAGCCACAAACAGAATTAACAACAACTAACATTGTTCCGCTAGTTTCGTTAATTGCTTGGTCTACTTCTGCACTATTTGTCATTTGTTCAAACCCAACACTTGTTAAGTCGTCTTTCATTGGTTGTACTAATTCTGGTGGATACATTTTTTCCGATTTTAGATTACAAAATTACGGATAAGAATCAATTCTTCTTAAAACCTTGATTAGTTTCTTTTGGAAAGTAAAGCAAGAATTTCCTCCGGAGAAATATAGAAACCTTTTCCTTTTTTAATTCGACCCAATGCAGTCATGCCAAAGTGCTGAAGAAACTTAGAACTGTTCGCCTTTTCATTCCAAAACAGTAGAAATGATTTGGTCACCGCATAATTTTTTGCTTGTGGAACAACGGCAACAGCGAAGTAATCAGAATAAAGCTGTTTTGGGAAGATCACTTTGCGTTTTTTCATCTGAGTGAGCAGTTTATTCTTGGAATAGGCACTGTACTTCAGAAAAAGTAATTGTGTGCTGGCGGTACTGTCTGTCCCCTCTTGATAAGCGATGCGGTGGTCTTTCAATCCACGGAGCCAATCCTTTAATTCCTTTTGATTGTTACCCTGTTTTTTTTGAAACTGATAACGTACATGCGCTTTCAACACCTCCACTGAAGCTAAATCTGGACTAGTCCATAAATAATCGGAACTTAATTCTCTGTAAGTGGAAGGCTTATCTAAACTATCCTTCAAATAACTGATCACAAATGGATCCTTGCCAACTAAAAACCAATTGTTTCGAATCTGTTTCAGCTCGGATAATTCACCGTCAGAAAACCCATTTTGTACAGGTTGAAACGTTTGATTTTCCAAGGCCTTTATACCAAGCAGTGATTGTACAAAGACCAAATCGATGTTTGTGTTGAATCCATCCTTCTTCAAGCGGTATTGAATGGAATCTGCACGCATATGTTCGATTTCAATCTTTACCTTTTCTCTTTTAGCGAAGTCTGCAAAGAATTTCACGTCCTTTTGGTAAAGAAAATCAGAGGCAATGACGAATGTTCTATGCGCTAAGGGTTGTGCCTCATCAATGGAGCAGGAAATCATACTTCCGATCAAGCAAATGAAAAGAAAAAGAAAATTGATTTTAACCACCCGTTAATTTTTTAATGTCATTTAGCTTCATCAAGGCTTCAACAGGCGTCAATGTATTAATGTCTATTCCC
Organism: uncultured Flavobacteriales bacterium; assembly: GCA_903860985.1. Classification (GTDB taxonomy): domain Bacteria; phylum Bacteroidota; class Bacteroidia; order Flavobacteriales_D; family Crocinitomicaceae; genus UBA952. Next base: position 15,597 of record CAIOSO010000039.1, on the reverse strand, counting down.
ATCAATTCTTCATGTATTTGTTCCAAAACAGGGTCATTCAATTGAAAGAAGCTCAATTGCATGTTGGGATCTTTGTCCTTCTTTCCTTTTTTGCTTCCACCATTTGCGCCCATATTCGCATGAGAAAACTCTAAGTCCTTTAACACTTGCTCCGCTCTTTGGAGAACCATTGGGGGCATTCCCGCCATACGTGCCACATGAATTCCAAAGGAGTGTGCACTGCCGCCTGGGGTTAATTTTCTCAGAAACAAAACGCGATCCCCAAGTTCCTTGACCGACACGTTGTAGTTTCGGATGCGCTCAAATCGTTTACTCATTTCATTTAACTCATGGTAATGCGTAGCAAATAAGGTTTTGCATTTGGCTTTTGCATTTTCATGGAGAAATTCCGCAATGGACCAAGCGATTGAAATCCCATCATAGGTACTCGTTCCTCTTCCAATTTCATCTAATAAAATCAAACTTCGCGGAGAAATGTTATTCAAAATACTCGCGGTTTCATTCATTTCGACCATAAATGTGGATTCTCCAGAGGAGATGTTATCCGACGCCCCAACACGCGTAAATACTTTATCCACCAAGCCTATTTTAGCTGCGTCTGCTGGAACGAAAGAACCCATCTGCGCCATGAGGACAATAAGAGCGGTTTGACGCAAAATCGCACTTTTACCACTCATGTTTGGACCAGTGATCATGATGATTTGCTGGTCGTTGTTATCGAGTAACACGTCGTTGGCAATGTACGATTCACCTATTGGCAATCGTTTTTCGATGACCGGATGACGACCATTTTTTATGTCTAAGACAAAACTATCGTTGATTTCTGGACGAACATACCGATTTTCCTTAGCGGTTTGCGAGAAAGAATACAAACAATCCAAATGAGCAATGAGTAAGGCATTGTGTTGAATGGGCTGAATGTAATCAGCCATACTGAATACCAAGTCTTGGAACAACTTTGATTCAATGGCGTAGATTTTTTCTTCTGCCCCTAAAATTTTCCCTTCGTATTCCTTTAGCTCTTCCGTGATGTATCGTTCTGCGTTCACCAAGGTTTGCTTGCGCACCCAATCTTCAGGAACTTTATCCTTGTGGCTATTTCTAACCTCAATATAATAGCCAAATACATTGTTGAACGCTATTTTTAAACTTTGAATGCCCGTTCTTTTTGATTCGCGTTCCTGAATTTCCTCCAAGTACCCCTTCCCGTTAAATGAAATTTCTCGAAGCTCATCCAAATCCGTGTCAAAACCCGAACGAATAATCATTCCTTTTCCAACTTGTGCAACGGGTTCGTCACATAAAGTTCGGTCAATCAATTCGATTAAATTATGACACCCATTTAATTGTTCGCGTAGTTTTTTCAAGGAAAACAGATCGCTGTCATTTAACAAGGCCTTAATCGGTTCAATTTGTAATAGGGTCCTACGTAAATGCATGACCTCTTTCGGATTGACTTTCCCAACAGCTACCTTCGAAATAAGGCGTTCTAAATCTCCAATTTCTTTGAGGCGCTGTCCAATTTCATAGCTGATTTCTGAATGACTGACTAAAAAATCAACGATATCTAAACGCTCTTCGATCGGTTTTTGGTCTTTTAAAGGCAAAACAATCCATCGCTTCATTTGTCGCCCCCCCATGGGAGTCAAGGTATGATCTAACACGTCTGAGAGCGTTACTGCATTGTCGTTAGCGGAGTAGATTAACTCTAAATTACGCACCGTGAAACGATCTAACCAAACGTATTTTTCTTCTTCGATTCTTGAAATCGTCGAAATGTGTCCTAGGCGATGGTGCTGGTTTTCATTTAAGTAATGAAAAATTGCTCCCGCGGCGACAATCGCAGCAGAAAGACCCTCAATGCCAAATCCTTTCAAGGATTTTGTTCCAAAATGCTTCGTGAGCATTTCATTCGCGTACTCACTGGTATATACCCAATCCTCCACCCGAAACGTAAAATGATTTTCGCCGAACTGCTGTTCGAAATCCGTTCGCTTGTTTTTTTGGTAGATGATTTCGGTTGGTTCGAAGCCACTTATGAGCTTGTCGATGTATTCTTTGTTTCCTTGTGCCACCAAAAATTCTCCCGTGGAAACGTCTAAAAATGCGACGCCAATTGCCGCTTTTTCAAAATGGATTGCACAAAGGAAATTATTTCTAGATTGCTCGAGTACCTGATCGTTAAAGGAAACGCCAGGGGTTACCAATTCCGTCACACCACGTTTGACAATCGTCTTTGTCATTTTAGGGTCTTCCAACTGGTCGCAAATCGCTACACGCTGTCCAGCTCTGACAAGTTTCGGTAAATACGTATCAAGGGAATGGTGAGGAAATCCAGCTAATTCAATTTCAGTCGCCGAACCACTTCCGCGCTTTGTTAAAATAATACCCAAAATGCGCGAAGTTTTCACCGCGTCCGCTCCAAATGTTTCGTAAAAATCTCCCACACGAAACAACAACAAAGCTTCCGGATGCCGGGCTTTAATTTGATTGTATTGTTTCATCAAAGGCGTTTCAACAACGGCTTTTTCTGTAGGCGATTTTGACAAGTTGGGCATTTTATAATTGGAACTTAAAATTAGGAATTTTTATGTGGTCTTCTGCACCTATTTCCAAGAACATTTTAACAATTACTCTTAACTTTGATTCAAATGACTACAGAATCTAAAAACAAAAAATTAAAGCTTTGGGAACTAAACCGTGTTTCCGATGAAGCGTATAAAGAACAAGCCAAAAACCCAATCATCATCGTGTTGGATGATATTCGTTCCTTGAATAACATCGGCTCGTTTTTTCGCACCGCTGATGCGTTTAACGTAGAGAAAATTTACCTCTGCGGAATATGCGCTTGTCCACCTCACCGCGATATCCACAAAACAGCCCTCGGCGCTACGGAAACAGTTGCCTGGGAATACCGTTCGGATATTCTTGAGTTAACATCCGAATTGAAGCAACAAGGGTATGCTGTATGTACAGTTGAACAAACAGAGAAAACGACGATGCTGCAGGACATACATGCACTAAAGGATGAAAAGTTTGCCCTCGTTTTTGGAAACGAAGTAAATGGCGTGAATCAGCAAGTAATCGATGCGTCCAATTATGTCATTGAAATCCCCCAATTTGGCACCAAACACAGCTTAAACGTCAGTGTTTGTGCCGGGATTGTCATGTGGGAATTTTGTAAACGCTACATCTAGAAGGACATGAAACACATCGTTTTTATTTCTTGCCTTTTCATTATCGGAAGCTTTTCAGCCCAAGAAATAAAAAATGTTCGTTTGTTAGATCATTGGTACTCCGACACCATCATGACGAGCTCAAGTCAGGTGCGATTCAGTAGTTGCTGGGCTTTTGTGCAAAACGGAAAGGAATATGCTGTCATTGGCTCCACGGAAGGCGCACATATTTTTGAGCTGACGGAACAAGATAGCTTGCGTTTCGTGGACTTTGTTCCAGGACGTTTTCAGTCCGCTCAAGCCATTACACGCGAGTACAAACACTACCAAAATTACTTGTACGCTGTGTGCGATGAAGGTCCGAGTAGTCTTCAAATCATGGATGTATCGTACTTGCCCGATTCTGTACACCTTGTTGCGGACTTACAAGATCAGTATTTCGGAAAATCACACAATCTATTCGTCGATTCCGCAAATGCGCTGCTTTATTTGACCTTAGTCAACCCGATTGTGAATGGAAATGAACTTGGCATCATTCCCTTGCGGGTTTATTCCTTGTCCAATCCGATTCTTCCAACGCTACTTTGGGAAGGCCCAAATGATATTCCAGAGGTCCATGATCTTTACGTAAAGAACAATCGAGCGATTTTAAATTGTGGATTTGACGGACTGCGCACCTATGATTTTAGCAATCCAAGCAATCCTGTTTATGTGAATAATTTGACCTTCTATCCACAACAAGGATACAATCACCAAGGATGGTTGAGTCCGGATGAAAGCACCTACGTGTTTGCCGATGAAACCGCCGGATTACCGATAAAAAAATGCCGTGTTTTAGCGAATGGACAGTTGCAAGTCCAACAGTTTTTCGGAACACAGAACGCCCCTTATCCCAAAACACCGCATAACATTCACATCACCAATGAGTTTGCGTTTGTGGCATACTACAACGACGGACTACGGATTTTTGATTTGCGTAAGAATCCACCCACAGAAATCGGCGTGTTCGATACTTACATCGATAATGCCATAACGAATGGATTCTCCATGTGGGGAGCGTGGGGAGTGCATGCATTGTTGCCAAGTGAACGCATTTTAATTTCGGACCGAAACAATGGACTCTTTTTATTCGAATTCGACCGATCGAAGTTCTTAACGCCAAGTACCGAACACGTGCAATTGTATCCGAATCCATCTTCTGTTGGCGAGGAAGTGTACATCAGATTACCAAATGATGAGGTTTCGGAATTCGATATAAACATCGTTGATGCGAACGGAAACCTTGTCGCTGATTTTCACATTACGCAGCAATCATATGCGACTTTACCGATGGAAATAGCCGCAGGCTGTTACTTTGTTCGCGTCACATGGAACAACTACCTAGGGGAGAGTCAGACGGAAATGCTCAAGAGGATAAAATACGATTAAACCAAGCGAATGTAAAGAATCTCATCTTCTTTACTCACCTTCAACAAGTTGTTTTTCGTCAAGGTTTTTACACTGCTGTCCCAAACTTTATTACTCATTTCAGCAAATTGAGCTCTCAACTCAGGTAAAACGGATTCACCTAGTTTTTGCATCGCTGCAAAAATGGCTTGTTCGCTCTCGTTCAATTCGATTTTTACACTTTTTGTTTCTGGTCGCATTTGAGGGAAGAACAAAATCTCTTGGATCGATGCGTTGTTGGTTAAGTACATAATCAAACGGTCCATTCCGATACCAAGTCCACTTGTTGGCGGCATGCCGTATTCCAATGCGCGCAAGAAATCTTGGTCGATAAACATGGCTTCATCGTCTCCTTTTTCTTGCAAACGAAGTTGCTCTTCGAAACGTTCGCGTTGATCGATCGGATCATTTAACTCGGAGTAGGCATTCGCTACTTCTTTTCCGCAAACCATTAATTCAAAGCGCTCCGTTAATTCAGGATTGTCGCGGTGAACTTTACACAAGGGAGACATTTCTTTTGGATAGTCCGTGATGAATGTTGGTTGAATGTAATTTCCTTCGCATTTTGCTCCGAATATTTCATCGATTAATTTTCCTTTCCCCATCGTTTCATCAACGGCGATACCCATCCCTTTTGCCGCAGCAAATAGTTCATGCTCCGTTTTTCCATCGATGTCGAATCCAGTGAAATCAATGATCGATTGACGCATGGTTACGCGTTTGTACGGCGCACGGAAATCAATGTGGTGCTCACCAAAAGTAGCTTCTGTTTTTCCATTCACGCTCATCGCGCAATGTTCCAATAGACGCTCGGTGAAGTCCATCATCCAATTGTAGTCTTTGTAAGAAACGTAAATTTCCATTGCCGTAAATTCCGGATTGTGCGTACGGTCCATTCCTTCATTTCTAAAGTTTTTAGAGAACTCGTATACGCCATCAAATCCACCGACAATTAAGCGTTTTAAATACAATTCATTGGCAATTCGCATGTATAAAGGAATGTCCAAGGCGTTGTGATGTGTGATAAATGGACGTGCAGATGCTCCACCAGGAATGGCTTGTAGAATAGGTGTTTCCACTTCCATATAGCCAGCTTCGTTGAAGAAGTGACGCATGGCGTTGAATAATTTTGTTCGTTTCACAAACACTTCTTTCACGTGTGGATTTACGACTAAATCAACATAACGTTGACGGTAGCGTAATTCTGGATCGGTAAATGCATCGTGTACGTTTCCATCCGTATCCGTTTTTGGGAGGGGAAGTGGACGTAATGACTTACTCAACACAGTAAAGGACTGTACGTGAACAGAAATTTCACCTACTTGTGTTTTAAACACGTATCCTTTCACACCAATAAAATCACCTAGATCAAGCAGTTTTTTAAAGACTTCGTTGTACAGCGTTTTGTCTTCATCCGGACAAATTTCGTCGCGGTTAAAGTACACTTGAATTCTTCCAGAAGAATCTTGCAATTCAGCGAAGGACGCCTTTCCCATGATGCGTTGAGACATCATTCTTCCCGCCAAACAAACTTCCTTCCCGTCTTCGAAATCCTGCTTCAATTGACTTGCATACGCATCAACGGGATACAAAGCAGCTGGATAAGGGTCGATGCCCAAATCACGTAGTTTTTGAAGGGATTCTCTTCTCAGGATTTCCTGTTCAGAAAGTTCGAAATGACTCATTGGATTTGAATTAAGACTACAAAGATAAGTCATCTCTCGAAAATTACTCATGCCTCAAGGCAATTGAACGAAAATTTATGTGACAAACTGACAAATCCACGTTCATAAATAGGCATTTTAAGCCTAAAGCTGTACCCATTCTTCAACTACCTTCGTCTAACACGTATGAAATCATTTCTCCGACTTCTTCTTAAATGGGTATTCTTCCCCGTTATCAGTATTTGTTTATTGATCACGCTTTCTCTTTATTTCTTGAAGGACCGCATTTGCGGACTCGTTTTGACAGAAGTAAATACGCATTTAAATGTTCCGCTTCAAGTTTCGGACATGGACCTGGTTTTCTGGTCATCCTTTCCCAATTTATCGGTGGATTTTGAGCACTTGTTTATTCAAGAGTCGCTGCCGAATGCACAGGTTTCCGACACCTTGTTTTACACAGAACAATTGCGCTTAACCTTTAATCCCTGGGATATTTATCAGGGAAAATACTACGTGAAACAGGCGAAAGTGAATCAAGGAAAACTAGCCATTCGCTACGACGCACGCGGAAAAGAAAACTTCGACATCTTTAAACCGAGTCCGAGTGAGACTAAAACCGACTTTAACCTGACGTTGAAAGAAGTTAAAATCGATGGACTCCGATTCATTTATGACAATGTTTCTTCCAAGCAATACCTTTCCTCAACGTTCAAGGATGCGCGCATCAAAGGTGATTTTTCCTCCGACGCATTCGTGGCAAAAGCCATGGGTAAAATGAAGTTAGGACGCTTGAAAAGCGGGGACATTACATTACTACGCAATAAAAATACGGAGTTTAATTTCGCGTTGGATGTCAATCAACTGACGGGATTATATTCCCTCAAAAATGCGGAATTAAGCGTCGAACACTTGCCTTTCTCCGTGAACGGAATGGTGAGTCCCGATAGCCTGCAGTTTGCTGTTCAATCGAAAAACATTCAATTGACACAATTGGTCAATGAATTCTCATTAGATGCCGCAAAAGATGTGAAAGCATTCAAAGGCAGTGGGGAAGTTGATTTTCACTTGGATTTAGCAGGGGCATTGTCTGCAGTTGAGCCCATTGGAGTGAATGCTGATTTTAGCATTCAACATGGAACATTAACGGAGCCCGAACATGGACTGAACATACAGGACATTGAATTAGTCGGAAAATACAGTAACGACGGAGTGGAAGGAGAATTTATTTCGATGAAAAATGTGCGCTTTCGCACAGCTGGCGGACCATTTTCCGGTGAGTTTGAACTGCGAGAATTTGATCAGCCAAAGGTGGAAGGGAATGCCAAAGGAAATGTGGATTTAGCCTTGATTCATTCAATTTTTCACTTGCCTTCCATTGATGAGGTACGCGGTAATTTGGGCATTCAAACGAACTTTAAGTTAAGCACAAGTTCTACAGGTGAGTTAGCGGTGGATGAATGCAGTGGACAACTTGCGCTGAAGAATATCTTCTTAAAATTAATTGACGACAAACGTCAGTTTAGTCAGGTGAATGGACGCTTGTTCTTGCGGGGAAATGAAGCAGGAATTGAAAACACAGCACTCAAGTTGGGAGCTAGCGATGTCAAACTCAATGGGATTTTTGGCAACATTTTTCCATACCTCAATGGAAAGGGTGATTTGAAAACGAGCATCTTACTCGAAAGCAACTACTTAAGCGTGGAAGACCTAGGTTCAACAACGAAAGAAATGAAAATTGAGGCGGGAGAAGTATATTCTTTGCCTGATAACATTCAAGGTGAAATCAATTTACAAATTGAAAAACTGCGGTATGGAAAACACCAATTTGAACACCTCATCAGTAAAATGAACATCGAGCACCGTCGTTTGCATTTCCCACAAATGAGCTTGGTGAACGCCGAAGCACTACTCAGTGGAGCCTTGATCATCGAAGAGAAGGAGCCCGAAAAATTTATGCTCACAACACAGATCGCTGGAAAAAACTTGAACTTCAAATCACTTTTTAAAGAATGGGAAAACTTTGATCAAACAGTCATTCGTGAGCAAAACATATCCGGAAGAGCCGAAGCCAATTTGTTCTTTCGCGCTCCGTTTACCTTGGCGAAAGGAATTTCCTATTCGGGCATCGAAGCGAAATTGGATTTAAAAGTGTACAACGGACATCTAAAAAATGTGGCATCCTTTAAAGACATCACGGAAAGCTTAAAGACGAAGTCCGGAAAATTGGTGCTAGGAAAAGAAAACATTGACCTGTTAGAAAGGAAATTGAAAAATGTCGATTTTGAAATGATGGAAAACAGCATCATTATTCAAAATGGAATGATTGAAATTCCAAAAATGACCATTCGATCCACGGCATTGGACATGGATGTTTCGGGCCGACATTCATTTGAAAATGTCATCGATTATCGGTTTGCCTTCCGCCTTAGAGACCTGAAAGCCACGAAGAATCAAACGGAGTTTGGCGAAGTCATCGACGATGGAACGGGTGTCCGACTGTTCTTGCGCATGCACGGCACACTCGAAAAACCCATCTATGAATGGGATAATGAAGGACGAAAAGCCCAAGCAAAAGAATACCGTCAAGAAGAAAAAGTTCAAGCGAAATCCATGTTGAAAGCGGAATTCGGCTTTTTCCAAAAGGATTCCACTGTGAAAGCCTACATACCGAAGGATGTTCCCAAAGAAGACCTGAAAATTAAATTTGGTCCAGCGAGCAAACAAGAATTCATGGAAGAAAAGAAACAGACAAAGGACTCAAAATTGAAAAAGACCTTGAATTCATGGAAGGAACAGCAGGAAAAGGAACAACAGTCTGGAGTGAAGCTTGGATCAGGAGGAGGTTAAGTTAATTAGCTCCTTTTTTTAAGATCTCTGTAGTGGAATATCCTTGCACCAACTCAATGGTTTCCACGATTCCACCAACTTTTCGAACGACATCGGAACCAACGATATACGTAGATTTGGATGGATCTGTCTCGTTTTTATCGTAATCTGCCCCTTTCACCAATACATCTGGATGCAATGCTGAAATGACTTCCAATGGCGTGTCTTCGTTGAAAAAAACAACTAAGTCTACGAATCCCAAGGCAGCGATTAGTGTTGCACGCGCATCGTTTGGATTAATGGGACGATTGGGCGCTTTTCCGAGTCTTCGAACGGAATCATCTGTGTTTATTGCAACGATGAGGTGCTTTCCTAAATCTGCCGCAGCCGCTAAATAGCGCACGTGTCCAAGGTGCAATACATCGAAACAACCATTCGTGAAAACAAGTGCTTCGTTTTTGAGCTTGTACAAGGCAACGCGCTTTTGAGCTTCTTCAATCGAAACAATTTTTTCTTGGATATACGCCAATCTTGCCATGTGATTTTTTTGGAAAGGTAGTGGTTTCAAGAAATGAAACCAAGAAAATTAATCCAACAAATTAGTGGATTCGTTTGGAAAGACCAAGGAAGGCTTGAATGTTTTTGCTTCTTCAAATTCTAAAAATCCGTAGCCAATAATGATGATGACGTCGTCTACGGCTACTCTGCGTGCAGCGGGACCATTCAAACAGATCATGCCTGATTGACGATCTCCTTTGATGACATACGTTTCAAAACGTTCACCGTTATTGATGTTGACGATTTGAACACGTTCTCCTTCAATCAAATTAGCAGCCTCCATTAATGACTCATCAATGGTGATACTACCGATATAGTTCAAGTCAGCCTGTGTGACACGAACGCGGTGAATTTTAGATTTTAAAACTTGAATTAACATAACAATTTGCGTCGCAAAAATAAATCAAATAAACGGATTAGAATAATAAATTGTCAATCAGACGCACACTTCCACAATGAGCAGCAATGCAACAAATTTGCTTTTCTTGCCATTCCCTTAACTCATTGAGTGTTTCGGGATCGACAATCGCAAGGTATTCAAGGGATAAGGAACCTTGTTCAAATAAGCTTCGAGCAGTGACCAATGTTTCCTGAAGGGAATGTTTGCTTTTTGCTGCTTCGACAAAGCGCAGGGTTTCAATGATGATCAAGGCATCTTGGCGCTCTTTTTCACTCAAGCGCATATTTCGACTGCTCATCGCAAGTCCGTTGGATTCTCGTACCGTTGGACAAGCAATTATCCGTGTTTGAAAGCCAAAATGTTTGGTTAATAGTCTGATTATCGCCAATTGTTGGAAGTCTTTTTGTCCAAAATAGGCCTGATTTGCCTCCACCAAGCGAAAAAGATTATGAACGACATGCACCACGCCTTCAAAATGTCCAGGACGAAAAGCTCCCTCCAAAACACGACCAATGGAACCGAGCTCCAAGGGGATAAATCCGTCGTTTTTTGGGTACAATTCTGCTTCATCTGGTGCGAAAACAACACAATTAGTCAAGCCTTCCAAAAGCATCAAATCAGCAGAAAGTGTTCTTGGATATTGCTTCAAGTCCTCGCTGTTGTTGAATTGTTTAGGATTGACAAAAATGCTGATCAACGTGTAATCGTTTTCCTCAGTCGACTTTTTAATCAGACTTACATGTCCATCGTGCAGCGCCCCCATCGTTGGAACAAATCCAAGCGTTTGGGAATTTTCGCTCAGCTTTTTACGAAACTGATGCAACTCTTCTGCTGTATGAATGACCTTAACTTTCGACATAGGATTGAGAGAATCGTCGACAAAGCTATTGCTTTTTATGAAAGTTCATTTAAATTTCTTAATTTTGTACTCCTATCACTACTGAATGGAAAAGAAAAAAATCCTGTTTATTTCGCAAGAAATCTTCCCTTTTTTACCGAAATCCGATATTTCATCGACAGCGCGCAGAATCCCGCCACTTGTTCAAGATCTTGGAAAAGAAATTCGTGTGTTTACGCCTCGTTTTGGTGCAATCAACGAAAGAAGACATCAATTGCATGAAGTTATTCGTCTATCTGGACTGAATATTTGTATTGACGATAATGATCATCCCTTGATTATTAAAGTAGCCTCTGTTTCTGCGGCCAGAATGCAAGTATACTTTATTGACAACGACGACTACTTCAAACGCAAAACAACCCTACAAGACGAAAAGGGCAAATGTTTTCCAGACAATGACGAGCGCTCCATGTTCTTCTCACGAGGCGTATTGGAAACCGTTAAAAAATTGGGCTGGCAACCGGATGTCATTCATTGTCACGGTTGGATGACCGGAATCATGGCATTGTATATCAAACATGTGTATAACAAAGACCCACATTTCAAGAACACGAAAGTGGTGATTAGTTTGTATAATGATGATTTTTCAACTACGTGGGACAAACGCTTTCATGAGAAACTAACCTTCGACGGATTTCCCAAAGAAATCACGAATAAATTGTTAGACCCAACGCATGAAAACATCATGAAGGTTTTTGCTGAATACGCCGACGGAATAAACATTGCCTGCGAAAATTTAGCACCGAATTTGAAAGCGATTTTTGATGAAACGAACACCTTGAAATTGGACTATATTCCAGAAGAAAATCAAGGGAAAGAACTTTCCGCTTTCTTTGATAAAGTAATCGAAGAATCCGTTTTAGCTTAATCAAAATACGTGCATTCAACATGAGAAGCTTTTCATCTATCTTACTCGGATTGCTCATCTTTTTCGTCTCTTGCCAAAAGAATAAGCACGAAATCGGTAAACCAGCGATTGACCAAGATCAATTATTAAATGGAATTACGACGGATACATTCGACTTAATTACCTACACGATCGATGAAGATTCCGCCATTACCGACAACATGGCGAATGTTCTTTTAGGAAGTTATATTGACCCAAAATTCGGAAAGGTGTCCGCATCCTTTTATACGGAGTTTCGCCTCAAATCAATCACCCCAAATTTTGGTGACCTTGGAACCATCGTCTATGATTCGTGTGTTTTGGCTTTGCAATACGTTGGATATTACGGAGATCTAAGCGCTCAAAACTTTGAAGTTTATGAGTTAAATGATAGCCTATCCATGGATACCGTGTATTATGACTTTTCCACTACTCCAATTAAACCAGGGAATCTGGTGCCAGTTGGAATGGGAAGCATTATCCCAAAACCATTGTCGAATACAGTTGTGGGTAGCGATACACTCGCACCACAATTACGCATTCCGCTCGATACAAATTTTGCGAAGAGCCTCATTCAAGAGTCAGCATCCGCAAACGGAACCTTCACCTCGAATGTGAATTTTCAAGCATTTTTCAAAGGATTCAAAATTCAAGTAAACAATCCTTCTCAAACTATTGGTAAAGGAGCGATATTCTATTTCAACATCAATAATAACGCTGCTTCAAAATTGACCATTTATTATTCACAAGGTGGTGTAAAGAAAAGTTATGACATCGTGATGAATAGTCAAGCGGCAGATTTTGTTCATCTGGATACAGATCATTCAGGAACACCATTGGAGATGGTACTGCAAGACAGCACGAAAGGACAATCGACTTTTTATGCGCAAGCATTTCGTCAACGAGCAGTCATAAAAATCCCTGGCTTAGATAATCTTCCGAAGAATATCGTGATTCACCGTGCTGATTTGACGCTACCCGTACAATTTCAAAATGGATACCGATATAAACCAGGCTCCGCTGTTTCTGTCGCGGCACGCTTAAAGGCTAGTGACATCAAATTGGCAAACTTAAATGTTGTTGGCGCATTCATCGACAGTAAAAAACATTTTACGATTGATTTAAGAACCTATACACAAGCGTTAATCGCTGATAAAATTGATAATACGGGTGTTGTTGTTTCTCCTGTTTTCTTTAGAAACTCGGCAGAACGCATCGTTTTTAATGGTCCGAACACGATCAATAAAATGAAACCCAAACTCATTTTGACTTATACAACCTATTGATTTATGTGTGGAATTGTAGCATATATTGGCAAAAAGGAAGCATTTCCGATTGTCGTGAAAGGATTAAAAAGATTAGAGTACCGTGGATATGATAGTGCAGGTGTAGCTTTGTTACACGATGGCAACTTAAATGTTTACAAGAAAGCAGGAAAAGTAAGCGTGATGGAAGAGTTTGCGCTCGAACAAAACGTCGTTGGACATGCGGGAATCGGACACACACGTTGGGCAACCCACGGTGAACCATCTGATGTCAATGCGCATCCACATACCTCCATGGATGGAAAAATTGCCTTAATCCACAACGGAATCATTGAGAATTACGATGTGCTGAAACGCGAACTTCAAAACCAAGGATACATCTTCAAAAGTGAAACGGACACCGAAGTAATTGTTCACTTGGTCGATTACATTAGTAAAAAAGAAAATGTATGGTACGGTGAGGCCTTGCGCTTAGCCTTATCACAAGTTCACGGTGCATATGCGATCGTGGCAATTTCTAAAGACTTTCCAAATCGACTAGTTGCCGCAAGAAAAAGTAGTCCCTTGGTGGTCGGAATTGGTGCAGAAGGAGATTTTTATTTAGCTTCTGATGCGACACCAATTGTCGAATACACGAAAAAGGTTGTTTACTTAGACGACGAAGAAATCGCGGTCATCGACCTAGAAGAAGGATTAAAATTATACAACATTGCCGATCAAGAGCGTACACCGTTTTTCCAGCAATTGGAAATGGAATTGGAAGCGCTTGAGAAAGGTGGATATGAGCATTTTATGCTGAAAGAAATCCATGAGCAACCTCGTTCCATTCACGATTGTTTCCGTGGACGTTTGAACGCAGAAGAAGCATGGGTAAAACTAGGCGGACTAAGTGACTACGAGCAAAAAATGATTTCAGCGAATCGCTTAATCATTGTCGCATGTGGGACATCTTGGCACGCTGGACTTGTTGGTGAATACCTCATCGAAGACTTAGCACGCATCAATGTAGAAGTGGAATACGCGAGTGAATTCCGCTACCGAAATCCAATTTTGAATGAAAATGATGTGGTCATTGCCATTTCACAATCAGGTGAAACGGCTGATACTTTAGCGGCTTTAGAATTAGCGAAATCCAAAGGTGCAACGATCCTAGGAATTTGCAACGTTGTTGGCTCGTCTATTTCACGTTTGACCGATGGTGGATCTTACACCCACGCTGGACCAGAAATCGGAGTAGCATCCACAAAAGCATTTACCGCACAAGTTACCGTGTTAACCTTAATGGCACTTTCCTTAGCGCACAAAAAAGGAACCATTAGCGAAACGCATTTTAGAACCTTGTTAGCGGAACTAGAAGCGATTCCGGAGAAAGTTAAACAAGTTCTTGAAACGGATTCCTTAATTCAACAAATTGCTGCCGAATACAAAGACGCATCCAATGCCTTGTACTTAGGTAGAGGAAGTTCTTTCCCAGTTGCCTTAGAAGGCGCATTGAAATTAAAAGAGATTTCCTATATCCACGCAGAAGGATACCCAGCAGCAGAAATGAAACATGGTCCGATTGCCTTAATCGACGAAAACATGCCGATTTTTGTGATTGCGACACAAGGAAATTCTTACGAAAAAGTAGTTTCGAACATTCAAGAAGTAAAAGCACGAAAAGGAAAAGTCATCGCGGTCGTAACCGAGGGAGACATCCAAGTACGTTCAATGGCTGACCATGTGATCGAAATTCCTGAAACGAATGAGTTCCTAGTTCCATTATTAGCAACTATTCCATTCCAATTACTTTCCTACCACATCGCCGTGATGCGTGGCTGTAATGTCGATCAACCAAGAAACTTGGCGAAGTCGGTGACGGTGGAGTAGTCCCAACGGGTATTTGGTTGGTCTGTTAGTGTTTTCGATAGTTTCAGAAGGTTTTTCCTCGGGACGTTTTTGGAAATAGTCCGTTTTACACCCTCGAAAATCAATGGTATTTTAAGAAAAAGGGTTAGTTCATGAACCTTCTTCAAACTGTTGTATGACAATATAATGGAGTGAATGAAATGGGTTAGAACATCCTTTTTCTGTTGGAATGAAAAGGACTTGTTTTTCGTGAACACCTTACAAATTTCTAACATTGATTTATACCACTTATCCTTCTGATAATGAAAGGATAAAAGGTTTTTATTGTCTTCAATTTTTAGGTGTATTCCCTTGTATTCTGTATCTAATTTCTTCTTGATTTGATGGTAGATATCTTCCGTATGAAATTGATTCAGAATCCTCTTTTTCTCTAAATCAACAATACCCTCAGTTATCCTTTTCAGATTATTTTCAAGATCTTCAATTTTTCTGGTCAAACTAAGTCGTTGTTTCCTCACCAGTACTGAGAAATCGGGGTTCTGGGTGAGTACTTTGTCTAATGAATTTTTCAATTCTTCGGTATTGGTGAGAAGATCTACCAAGGTTTTCCATACTAAATCCTCTGTTGGT
>CAIOSO010000038.1 GCA_903860985.1 uncultured Flavobacteriales bacterium | reverse complement strand
ATCAACATCAAAGTGGTGGATCCACTGAACTTAGCGAGTGGGTACTTCGAATGTAAATTCAGAGACTACACGGCTAACGCTTCTGGAAACGCTGCAGATACGGCAAGTTGGGTGGTGTACCGTTACGAGAACAAAGGAGATCTAACGCCGCTAGATTCGGTAAGCTCAGAAAACACCATTGCCGGGGACAATGAGCAAATCATTCCAGCTTGGGGTATTTCTGTGCAGATCTATCAAAACAAATACTATTTCCCTGTTGGATCTGGAAACTTAGCAAGCAAAACAACGGACATGATCGAGTCATCGATTGAGTTTGCTGATTCCTCGAAACGTTGGTTAACAGGAGTTTCAGATAATGATTCATACTTCCCAACCAACTGGATTCGTTCAGGAGATTACGCGCCAAATAGTACCGTTGGTGATCAAGGGTATGAGTGTTTGCCTAATGGCCCAACGTACTTGAATCCATGTAACTACCCAGATGAAGTTGGCGTTGATCCAAAACAAGCATACGAAAGCATCTTGGAAGGAACCATCGCTCCACATCGTTTGGTGGGACATCAAGCGGATTACATGCCATTGGCTTACTTTGGAAACTATTCTGCATCGAGCAAGCAAAATGCATCTGTTAGCTTCTTGCCGAGTGTGAACATCATTATTACGAGCGACAAAAGTAAATGGACACGTGTTCCAGTGATTGAACTTGGTCGCAGTGCAGGATTGAACATCGGTGGATGTGCTCCGGGAGCAATGCGCAAGAGCCCAAGTGTGGACAAAAACGGGAATCCAGACGGAACAGGAACAACAGGAATGGGTTGGTTCCCAGGTTACGCAATTGACCTAGAATCAGGAGCTCGTTTATACATGGCTTTTGGTGAGAATTCATTCCTAGGTGGAGAAAACGGCGCGGACATGCAATGGAATCCAACGGATCGATTGGTGAGCAATGTAGGAACACCATTAATGGGTGGAATGCATCCAGTGTATGTATTCAGCTACAAGCAAAAAACCATTAACGGATTTAGCAATGGATTTGATTTCCCAGCATATGTTCCATCTGAAGGAGAACTTGTAAGTACCAACTTCTTGTACAACAAGTGGTTGGCTGTAGAAGGAAACGACAACACGGCAAAACGCGAACTATACGGAAGTATGACATGGGTATCATACCCAATGTTGCGCTTCGGACAAAGTTTGTTGGCAAGTGATGTAACGATCAAATTGCGCATCAACAAGGAGTACAAAAACTTTGTTGGATCCGGAGAAAACGGTGGGAAACCAATGTACGGATGGTCCATGGACGACATCGCAACGAAAGTTGGCTCACAAGACCAATTGAAAGAAGCATTGGCGATGATTAATGTGGTGCCTAATCCATATTATGCATTCTCTGAATACGAAAGAACAAGAATTGAAACGAAAGTAAAAATCACGAACTTACCAGAAAGATGTACAGTGAGTATTTATACGGTAAGCGGTAAGTTGGTTCGAACGTTTAAAAAAGATAGTCCTGTAACTTCATTGGATTGGGATTTAACCAACTCGAAGGCAATTCCAATTGCTGGAGGTGTTTATCTCATTCATGTGGATGTGCCTGGTGTAGGAGAGCGAGTGATTAAGTTCTTCGGAGGCATGCGTCAAGTGGATTTACAAGGTATTTAATTAGCTTTTATTACAACAAGATGAAAATGGATGTAAAAAAAATAGTTTTAGGAATATGTATCGGAGGTTCTTTTCTTTTAAAGGCAGGAAATGAAGATCGTGTTGGTTCTGCTGGAGCGTCTCACTTATTAGTGAACCCTTGGTCGAGAAGCGCTGGTTTCGCTGATGCAGGCATTGCCAATACAAATGGATTAGAGGCAACATTTACGAATATTGCTGGTTTGGCCTTCACGGATAAAACCCAAATTAAGTTTAACTATTCAAATTGGATGGGGACAGCTTCAATTGGATTCAACTCTGCTGGTATCGCACAACGCATATCTGATTCAGAAGTTTTTTCGATCAGTGTTCAATCGATGAATTTTGGTGATATTCCTATTACAACGGTAGCAAATCCGGAAGGAAATATTGGTTACTTCTCCCCAAGAGCAAATATCTTTAATATTGGTTATGCGAAAGAATTTTCATCCAGTATTTATGGTGGAATTAACTTTAAGGTAGTTTCAGAAAGCATTTCAAATTTGAAATCAAATGGAATAGCTATCGACGCAGGAATTCGTTATATTTCTGGTGAGCAAGATCAAATTAAATTTGGAATTACCTTGAAAAACATCGGTCCAGTGATGCGTTTTAAAGGAGATGGACTTGCACAACAAGCAACCTATGTTTCTAGCGGATATATTGCTTCTCTTGAGGAACGATCCTCAACTTATGAGTTGCCATCTCTTCTCGGAATTGGTGGATCGTATGATTTTATTTTCAATGAAAGCAATAAATTAGTATTAGCAGCTGCCTTTACTGCAAATTCATTTATGAAGGATCAGTTCAGATTAGGGTTGGATTATGGCGTTTCAAATGAGAATATGGCATTCAATTTACGTGCTGGATATTGTTATGAGTCTGGTATTTTCAACGCAGATAATCGCTCTAATGCTTTGGTTGGTCCAACAGCTGGATTTTCTATTGATGCGATAGTTGGAAAAAATAAAAGTGCAATAGGATTTGAATATACAACGCGTTTCGCAGGTGTATTTGGAATTATCCACACAGTAGGTGCAACGATTAGTTTAAAATAATTTACTTACTTTTGTAAAGGTTCAAGAGAGTCCAATGGGCTCTCTTGTTGCGTTTAATATTTTATGTTATGGCACAATTAAATTACTATACAGCCGAGGGACTTCAAAAGTTAAAGGATGAATTATACCATCTAAAAACCGTTCAACGTCCTTCGATTTCAGAACAAATTGCAGAAGCACGCGATAAAGGAGATTTATCTGAGAATGCGGAATACGATGCGGCCAAAGAAGCACAAGGGATTCTTGAAATGAAGATTTCAAAAATGGAAACGATTATTTCTAATGCACGGTTGATCGATGAAACCCACATGGATAATAGTAAAGTATTTATTCTTTCTAAAGTTTTGATTAAAAATCAAATCAATGGAATGGAAATTGAATACACACTTGTTGCAGAAAATGAAGCAGATATTAAAGTCCGAAAGATTTCCATCGAATCACCTATTGGAAAAGGGCTATTGGGTAAAAAAGTTGGAGATATTGCTGAAATTCAAACACCTGGTGGGACCATGAATTTTGAGATCATTTCAATTTCTCGTTAATGGCAACTATTTTTTCCAAAATAGTAAAAGGTGAAATCCCTTGTTATCGCATTGCTGAGGACGAACACTTCTTGGCATTTTTGGATGTAAATCCACTTGTGAAAGGTCATACGTTGGTTATTCCAAAGAAAGAACAAGATTATTTGTTTGATATAGAGGATGAGTCGTTCGTAGATCTTCATTTATTTGCAAAGAAAGTAGCTGTGCAACTAAAGGATAGAATAGCATGTAAACGAATTGGCGTTGCAGTAATCGGACTTGAGGTCCCACATGCTCATATTCATCTAATTCCATTAAACACCATAGATGACATGAACTTTAGCCGAGAGAAATTGAAAATAAGCCCCCTAGAATTAGCTGAATTAGCAGAGGAATTAAAAATGATTTAATTCGAGATCATGAGAAAATACGTCCTGTATATTCTTTTTTTTATCACACATTCTTTGACATGGGCTCAGCCTATGCGTGTGCTCTTTATTGGAAACAGCTATACCCATTATAACAACATGCCAAAAATATTTCATGATTTGGCAAGCTCCAAAAACATCAACGTGGATGTTCACATGAGCGCTAAATCAAGCCACACATTTCAAATGCATAGTGAACGAGCTGATTTGTATCAAGATATTCAAAGTGAAAAATGGGACTACGTAATATTACAAGGATTTAGTCGGGAATTAGCATATGACTATAAGAAAATTGACACCACTATCGTTCCATATGTCAAACGCATTACTGATTCTATTTATCGTCAAAATCCGTGTACAACCATTTTATTGTATGATACATGGGGATATGTAAATGGATTTCCGGAGGATTCTTTAAATATCAATTTCCAACTTATGAGTGATCGTATCCATCAAGGATATTTGTATTTGTCTCAACTCTTTGATATCCCTCTTGTACCCGTTGGAAAAGTATGGGAAACAGTAAAGGAAAATAACCCGGAAATTAATTTATACCAAGAAGACTTGCAACATCCTTCTAAATACGGATCTTATTTGGCGGCTTGCAGCTTCTATACGGCGATATTTAAACAAAATCCAAGTACTGGCTTTACAGATGGATTAAGTCCGGACAAAGCAAAGTATATTCAAAACACGGCCTTTGCTATTGTTGATCAAAATATGACACGTTATTTATTAAACCGAAACATTGTCAATATTAAATCAACCAGTAAAGATGGAAAATTGAAAGCAGATTGTTCAGCGAATTTCCCAAAAGCAAAGAGCATCGTTTGGAATTTTGGTGATGGAAAAACATCAAACTTATTTCAAACACAGCATTATTATATTAAACCGGGAACGTATACCATTGTTATAACGATTCAGGATAGTTGCGGAGAACGTGTTATCAAGAAAAAAGTGATTTTTTAACTAGTCAATGAAGAAAAGTCGATTGGTGATTTTTTTAATGGGAAGCAAGATAAATTGAAGTCCCCTTCGAATGCGATCTAAGTAACACACGAAAATCACAAAGCTTAACATAAATAAGAGGGTATAAGGCACGATCTGATAGGCATTAAGTCGTTCATGAAAATAATGGGTCAAACCGCGCCCTGTCAAACTTCCATACAGTAAAATCATGTGTATGATGTATATACTTAAGGTACTCTGACCGATCTTTAAAAACAGGTTCGATTTTTTGATCCTGAATACATACGTTTCTAAAGCTAATAATAGTGTCAACACCATAAAGACCATCCCTAGTTTCTCAAATAACCAGTCCATTCGATACACTGAAGTATCCTGTAAAAAGGAAAGTTCACCAACGCTTAAAAGGAATTTTTTACTGAAAGCATAAAGCATAAAGCCAATGAAAAATGCTCCGAGCATAAACGGAGCCGTTTTTACTTTGTCCTTTGCGTTGAATAAAATCACACCAATCATCGCTCCAAACATGGTATAACCCATGTGTGGTGTTAATGGAAATAAAGAATGCTTGCCATGAAAAATATTCTGAATAAATGCTGGCGCATTCCTTGGCCAATAATGTCCTTCAGGGAGCAATCCGACGTATAAATAACTCATAAAAAGCAAGATTCCAGCAAGCGCATAATATATCCAAAGTGGAATGAACTTAATGTCTCGAGAAATACCATATAACGTAATGATGGTTAAGATGCCAACACCAATGCACTGAAGAACATGAAACGCATAGTATTGTAATAAATATCCCCAAAACAATAATTCAACAACACGTTTTAATCCTTTTCGGACGCGCATGTTATTCCAAAAGCCTGTGTGGTCATTACCTAAAAGTAAATACGTGAAAACGATTCCCGTAACCGTCAAAAACACTGGAGATGTAAATCCTCTTATAAACTTCCAATAGTGGTAGATGGTATTCGATTCATCTCTTAAATCTAAGGCCAAGCTGTCATGAACAAAGTGACCTTCAAGCATCAAAAGGATGGCAATCGAACGGGCAATATCAATAAAATATAGGCGTTTATTGGGGGATGTAGTTTCCGTTGTTATTGCTTGACTCATGGTATGAATTTCGTCCGAAAGTTACGAAAGAATGATTTAATATTAGGTAAGTACTGTACGACTAAAGCAAAAAATACAAGGAAGATCACGGCTCCGATAAACGAACTGAATCCAGAAAGTCTAGCTTGTAAAAGATCCCGCAGACTATAACCAATAAATGCACCATACAAAAGTATCGCATGAGCGACATAAACAAAGAAGGTATTTTGACCCATTCCGATAAACAAAGGTTGTTTTGCAACTTTCCATTCACTTAATGGAATAAACAAGGCAAATAAGAGGAAGACAAACCCTAATCGATCAAAATACCAAAGATGTTGGGGATTAGCAGCATGTTGATATTGTGGAGTCAGCCAAGAAAGAAAGGTGAATCCCCATCCGATTGCAAAGGAGGACACAGCGAATAAAATGCTGAATTTTAACAATTTTCTTTTGTCAAATTGCCAATCGTATAAGGCGATTAAGGAACCGAAAAATCCTCCAAAGAACACAAAACCCATCCATGGGAAAATAGAGAATTCGGTTTCTGGTCCCTGAATCATGTTTTGAATAATTTCAGGAAAGTGGTAGGGAAGATAATCTACTGTAGATCGAATAAAAAAAGTTCCAAGGAATAAGGAAAGTCCGACAAGCGCATACAACCAGTGAAAAGAAATCTTCAACTTTGCTCCAAGATAAGTCACCAGTATTAAACTTAAAATCCCGACTCCAATGCATTGTAAAACATGGAACGTGAAAAAATGCGGATTTACATGTCCTTGAAAGTAATACCCAATGTATTTGAAATTTATTTGAATCAGATATCCAATAATAAGAAGCATGAGGCCTCTTCTTAATCCTTTTTTGACCCGTTTTAATTTCCAAAATGGATTAGCGGTATCTTTTTTCAATTGTACATGAAGCAAGTAACTAAATACAGTTCCTGAAATGGTGAAAAATAGGGGAGCGGTCAATCCGCGCATAAATCCCCATGCATTAAAGAGGACATTACTGGAATGACCTTCCTTAAATATTTCTGACATGTAAATGTCATAATTCGCATAACTCATCGAGATAAAATGACCCTGTAACATCATGCAAATGGCAACGCTTCTGCCGAAATCGATAAATTGAACCCTCGAATGTTGTCTGTTTTCTTCCACTTATTGAGCTGTAATACGTAATTCAATAATTTCAATCCGTCGTTCTTGCGAAGCTGCTTTGGAATATACGGAGTTTTTTTGATCGTAATAATCGTCACTCGTTTCCTTGTTGGCACTAAATTCTCCCATCGGCACTTCAATGAACTCCAATTGAGGTTTATCTCCTATCATGGCTGCGCCAAATCGTCCTTGTTGAACCTCTTCAAAGTAATTCTTTAAGGATTGAATGCGTCGCTTGGTTAAATGAACGTTGTAATCTGTTTTAGCCAATGGACTTGCAAATCCTTGAACCATTAATTGGACGTGATTCCCTTTTTGTAATTCAAACCAAACTTGGTTGGTAAAACGTTCCAAGTCCGCTTGTCCTTTTTTTACCTCTTCATCGAAGAACTGACTTAATTCACTTGCTGATTTTTGTGCTTGAATGGAATCTCTTTGTAAAGCGACTTTCGTTTTGTACACATCGAATTGACCCGCATACTTCAGGTATGAATCGGTATAACTCAGGTTCGTGTAATCTGACGTTGTATTCGCATCGGGCTGATCATTTTCAAAATAAAGTCGAATGGGTAATTTGACTATTTCTATTGTTATTTCCTGCTCTTGTTTCGTTTTCAATGGTTTTCTCCTCGGGATTTCTGCTACGTAAATATCACTGCAACAGGTCGGATTCTTTGCGTACAAACTCCCTAATCTGTTCGATGAAACATATGTTGAATCTCCACTTTGGAAGTAATATTGGTCAGCAGCCGGACTATTCAAGGGTAAACCAACATTGACAGGCGCTCCAAATTTTCCATTCCGAAATTCCGTGTAAAAGACATCTTGACCGCCAAATCCTTGATGCCAGCTGGAGGAGAAAAATAGGCGATTTTCTACGGTGTCGTACCAAGGACAAAGCTCATTTTCCAGCGAATTGATACTGGAAATATTTTCTACGGAAAGCGCTTCTCCATTTTTGTCCAGTACTGCATACCAAATATCCATCCCGCCTTTCGTGCCGGTTCGATTAGAGGAAAAAAAGAGCACGGGTTCATTTCCAAATTTCGAGAATTGTGGCATGGTGGTATTAAATCTAGGTTGATTGATGAGTTGATTCAACGAATCCAAGGTTTTCCAATGTCCAAGCGAATCTTTTTTGCTAAAAACGATGGCACAAGTGTAATTAAAATCTTGATCCGTGCAGACACTGTAGTAAAAGGTGGAATCGTTGGTGAAACTTCCGTTGCCAATGCTCTTCCCACTTGGAATCAAATCCTCCAGTTTTTTTGCTTTAAGCGCTAACTCTTTAAGTGAAATTTCATACAAGGCCGTATGATAACTTGGGGAATAAACTTCTTGTAACTCTTCATCAATGGAATCCGCTTTCAAGGAGGAAAAATAGAGTAGTCCATTCATCACGGTGTGTCCAAACTCCGCATCATTTGAATTAACATTTTCAGGCATGGGTTTCAAAAGAACACCTAAATCAGGACCTAGTTTTTGTTGTTTTAATGCCCAATTCGTTGATTCTACTTCTTGTGTAGCTTTTTTGTATGCGTAACTTGTTTTGTCCTCGGAATAATTTTTTTTTGCTGTTTTAAAATGAATAAGTGCCTCTTTGTACTTCCCGTTTTGTTTTTGCATCAAACCGAAATAAAGCAGTGCTTCTGGATATCGTTCACCGTCCTCATCTTTTGAATAGACAATTGAATAGTATTTTTCTGCTTGTTGATAATCCTTATACGCTTTATTTGTTTCAGCGATTTTCCAAATTAAATCAAGGTTTTCCGGGTCTAATTTCAACGCTTGTTCGTAATATTCGAGGGCGTAATAATAATCTCCTTTACGGTATTGTTTATCACCAAAGTCGAGCGCATCTTTTAGTTTTATTTGCCCCCATCCGATGAAAGGCAAGAAAAGTAAACCAATTAAATAAAATCTGGACATACGCGATGAATGATTTGTTTTGGTTTAAAACGACTGAGAACATACTTAAAGGAAAGTTCAAATCCACCTCTCGCATTGCTTGCAGGAACTAACTTAGAATAATTAATATCGTAGCTGACCCCAACGTACATGGGGCCTTTTTCATAAGCGATGTTCAATGCTATAGCATCTTTGTTCCTCCACCAAAGTCCACCGTACAATTGAATGTGATCGCGTTTCGAAAAAACATATTGAGCTAGTCCACCGAGCATGAGTTCATGGTACTTCCCTTGTTTTGAGTATTGAAAACTTGGTTGGATAATCCAGTCGGAATTCAAAGCGTAACTTGCCTTCGTGAAGAGATTCCACCTCATGTCTCTTCGTTCGACTTGGTTGTAAAACCCTTGATTTGGCCGATTCACATTGAAGCAAGATAAACCGGTGTGAAACTGCCACTTTTCATTCATTTTCCAATCATCTACCATGCCTAATCCAAGGGAAAGGTTCATCTTCGAATCACTTTGAAAAGTTTCGTTCGTAGGTGCATTTGGATTGAAAACATACCCATTGTATTGGTTGTCAAAATACAAAAGTCCCCAATTCACTTGTCGGTAGTTCATTCCAACATTGATCCCTGGACGGAAAACGTGTCCAGACAATCGAGAAAACGAAAGCTGTTTGCTCACATTTAACTGCCCTTCTACGGTACTTAACTTTCCGTCTCCAACTTGATCGTGAAATCCAAGGAATCCAAGTCCCCAGCCTTTATATTTCGTATCGACCGAAAAGGAACTGGTGCTAAATGGCACAGTGACACTTCGCCATTGATTTCTATAATTTGCAACAAAGCGAAGGTCCTCCTTGAATGCCCCCGCATTCCCTGGATTTTGAAACAAGGGATTATCATTGAACTGTGTCCAATGGATATCCTGCCCCAATAACAAGGAGCCATTCAATAGGAAAAAGAAGACGAGGACTTTTTTCATAGCAAGCTAGGCATGACGAAGATACGAAATTTGCTTGGCGAAAACGATTATGGATTGCTTAAGGAAACTGGAATGATTTTTCCATTCAAGTATTGATGTGCCGTTAATGAAAAATCTTCAATAAAGGTAGCCATCTGATCTGGTGTAAGAGGCGCTTTATAACCTGGAAATGCTTGTTCCAACATTTCCGTTTGAACAGCTCCAAGGCAGAGGCAGTTCATCTTGATGTTCGAGTCTTTGAATTCTTCCGCGAAAAGTTCTGTGAAAGAACACAGGGCAGCTTTGGATGTAGAGTAAGCAGCAAGTCCAGCAAATTTCATGCTTCCTTGAAAACCACCCATGGAACTAATGTTAACGATGTGCGACCCTTCGGGATTTAATTTTGGAAGTAAACATTGAATGCTTTCCATTACGCCGATGACATTCACTTGATACGAAGTAGTAAACTCATCGTGGCTGATCATTGAAAACGGCTTGTTTACTAAAAAACCAGCATTTTCAATGAGGACATCAATCATTGGGAGTTCATCCATCACCTTAGTCAATTGTTCACCTATGTTTTTCGTTAAATCCAAGGAAAAACAATGGACATTTGGTTCATCAAAAAGCAGATTCATACGCGCGACATTACGGGCGAAGGCATACACCTGGTACTGTGGATTTTTCGCATAACGCTTCACTAGTGCAGCACCGATTCCGCGACTTGCTCCTATAACAACAATGTGCTTATTCATCGAAACTCACAATTAATTCCTCGCTCGTCGGGAATGCTTGACAGGTAAGGATGTAGCCATTCTTCACTTCTTCATCTGTTAAGGAGAAATTCGAACGCATTTTTGCGCTTCCTTTCAGGACTTTCGCACGACAAGAGCAGCAAACACCACCTCGGCAAGAGTAGGGAGCATCGAGTCCTTTTTTTTCAGCAAGTTCCAATACACTGTGTTGATCTCCTTTCATCGTAAACGAGGCAGTTTCACCATCGATTATCACTTTCACTTTGCTTTCGCCGTCAAAGACACTCGATTCTATTGTTTTTTTAGATTCAACTGGTGTAAATAATTCAATGTGAATTTTATCCTTAGGAACACCAAAAAAATCTAAACACGCTTGCATATCTTCTACAAGTCCTGTTGGACCGCATAGGTAAAAGGCATCTGCTTGAAGTAGGTGAAGATTTTCCTTAATTTTTTCGGTAAATTTATCTTGGGTCAATCGTCCAAACTCATACCCAACTCGTTTTTCTTTGCTTAAGAAATGAGTACAGTGTACTTCGGAAAGTTTTGCAAGTTCGTTTTCGAATAGAATTTTATCTTTTGTTTGACTACCATAAAACAAGTGCATGTTTATGTTGGAATTCAAGTGCTTAGCCATCGATAAAACGGGTGTAATTCCGCTACCAGCAACTAGGCAAACAATGTTTTTAACACTTGGACTCAATTTAAAGTTTCCTTCTGGTTTGGAGATCCAAATCGGGAAATCAGTCGAGGATTGGTCGTTTAAAAAATTTGAAACAATACCATTGTCAACTCGTTTGACCGCAACAGATACTGCTTCATTTGGCCCGCTACAAATAGAATATGCACGACGTTCTTTTTTCCCTTGGATAAGTACTTCAAGGTTCAGGTATTGACCTGGAATGAAGTGAAATTCTTGTTGCAAATCAGCAGGTATGTCAAAGGAAATCTGAACAGCGTCTCCATTCAAATGAGTTAATTCCTTTACGTTGATGGCATGAAACCCCCTACTTACCGAGTCAGGTTTATCACTCTTTTTAAATCGATCGAAAATCCCCATTTTTTAGTCGTCAAATGATACAAGAACTTCCTCGCTTGTAGGATGTGCTTGACAAGTTAATATATATCCTGCTTCCACCTCTTCTGGCGTTAATGCGTAGTTTAGGTCCATGCGCACAGATCCTTTCATTACCCTTGCTTTGCAGGTGCAACAAACCCCTCCTTTGCATGCATAGGGAACATCTGAACCAGCTTTGTAAGCGGCATCAAGAATGGACATACCTGATGAATCCAAAGGAAATTCAATAGCGTCATCATCTAAAATAACCGTAACAATGGAAGAAACTTGAATTTGTGTTTCAGAATTTTTTGTTTCTATTTTTTTCGAAGCTCCTGAATGGAACAATTCAAAGTGAATGCTTTTTTCAGCAACACCTTTGGTCAACATGGCTGATTTTACGTCCAAGATCATTTGTTCTGGCCCGCAGATAAAGACATCATCTATTTGTTCATTGGACAGAAAAGCGCGGTGCAAATCAAGGCATTTTTGCTCATCAATCCTCCCTTTTTGTATGGCGTTCCCTAAATTCTCTCTGGAGAATAGGTGAATCAAACATAGTCGGTCCAAGAACTCATTTTTTAAGTTCTCCAACTCTTCTCTGAAAATGACTTCTGAAAACCCTTGGTTGCCATAGAACATGGTTACATGGCTATTTGGCTCCTCGCGTAAAATGGATTTTAAAATGGAAAAAATTGGTGTTACACCACTTCCCGCTGCGAATAAGACGTATGATTTTGATTGAGTCACATCTGTTTCCAATTTGAAATTGCCCATTGGATTCATGACATCTAAAAAGTCTCCTTCCTTCAGTTCGTTCAGTGCATACGTAGAAAACACACCGTTCTCCACTTGTTTGATGGCAACACGCCATTCTATATCTGAAGGCGCAGAACACAAAGAGTAAGATCTTCTTACATCCTCTTGGTTAATTTGACTTCGTAGGGTTAAGTATTGTCCAGATTGATAGCGAAAAGCTTCTTTCAGTTCTTGAGGAATCTCAAAACTAATGGAAACGCAGTTTTTGGTCTCTTTACGTATGTTTTTTATCTGAAGAGAATGAAATTTTGGCGTCATTCAAGTTGAAATTTAAATTGAAGTCAAATTTACACAATACTTAAGTATTTTGTCTGTTTTTAGGAACAATGTTCTTCGATAATTGTTTTAGCTAAATATTGTTATTTTGTATATTTGTGAAAAGCAGCATGAACATGAAACCAATGGATTTACAAGAATTAGAAAAGCGCTTCCAAGAAAAGATTGATAAGGAGATTAAAATCGAGCCAAATGACTGGATGCCAGATGAATACCGTAAAACGTTGATTCGTCAGATTTCGCAGCATGCTCATTCTGAAATTGTTGGAATGCTTCCAGAAGGAAATTGGATTACTAGAGCACCAAATTTGCGTCGCAAAGCGGTGTTGTTAGCGAAAGTACAAGATGAAGCCGGACACGGACTTTATTTATATAGTTCAGTCGAAACTTTAGGTGCCGACCGTGAAGCAACAATCGATGATTTGCATTCTGGAAAAGCAAAGTATTCTTCTATATTTAATTATCCTGCTGTTACTTGGGCTGACATTGGTACAATCGGATGGTTGGTTGATGGTGCTGCCATCATGAATCAAGTTGCTTTGTGTCGTTGTTCTTACGGTCCATACGCACGCGGCATGGTGAAAATCTGTAAGGAAGAATCTTTCCACCAACGTCAAGGATTTGAGAGTTTAGTCACACTTTGCAATGGTACGCCGACGCAAAAGGCAATGGCACAAGATGCGATGAATCGTTTCTGGTGGCCTTCGTTGATGATGTTTGGACCAAGTGATGATGAATCTCCGAATTCTGCTCAATCGATGAAATGGAAAATCAAACGTTTTTCAAACGATGAACTTCGCCAAAGTTTTGTTGATGCAACAGTTCCTCAAGCTGAAATACTTGGCTTAACCATTCCAGATCCTAATTTGAAATGGAACGAGGAAACAGGACATTATGATTTTAGTCCAATTAATTGGGATGAATTCTGGCAAGTAGTCAAAGGAAATGGCCCTTGCAATAAAGAGCGCATTGAAGCACGAACGAAAGCGAAGGAAGAAGGAATGTGGGTGCGTGAAGCAGCTATGGCCTACGCTGAAAAACGCGCATTGAAAAAAACAGCTTAACAATTAATTTTTATAACTATGTCAAACAAAGAATGGCCTCTTTGGGAGGTCTTTATCCGCAGTAAACAAGGATTAAATCACAAACATGTTGGTAGTTTACGTGCACCGGATGCTACATTAGCATTAGCAAATGCACGTGATGTTTATACACGTCGATCAGAAGGAATCAGTATTTGGGTCATCGAATCAAATAATGTTCATGCTTCTGATCCTTCCGATGCTGACTCTTTGTTCGAACCATCGGACACAAAAGTATACCGTCATCCTACGTTTTACGAAGTGCCAGACGGCATCAAACACATGTAAGATGAAGAATGAAGCTTTGTACAATTACGTTCTTCGTTTAGGAGACGATAGCCTTATTTTAGGTCAACGCTTAGGTGAATGGTGTGGACATGGTCCAATTTTAGAAGAGGACATCGCCATGACGAACATTTCCCTGGACTTAATCGGACAAGCCATGAGTTTGTTGGATTATGTTGGTGAAATTGAAGGACAAGGGAAGGACCACGATGCTTTAGCATTTTTGCGATTTGAAAACGAATACCGAAATGCGCTTTTATTAGAACAGCCGAACGGTGATTTTGCAAATACAATGATGCGCCAATTTTTATTCGATGCGTTTAGAAAGCCATTGTATGAAAAATTGCTTGAATCAACGGATCAACAAATTGCTGCCATTGCGGAAAAGTCATTAAAGGAAACTAAATACCACCTAAAACACTCGTCCGAATGGATTATCCGTTTAGGTGATGGTACGGATGAATCACATCAACGTGCGCAAACAGCACTTGATCTACTTTGGCGCTATACAGATGAATTGTTTTTTGAAACAGCTGATGATGTATCGTTGGTTGCATCTGGAATAGTTCCTTCCATGAATGAAATCAAAACTCAGTGGTCGAAAACCGTACAATCCGTTTTGGAAGAAGCAACGCTGGTTATTCCAACCAACAATTGGCAATTTGAAGGTGGTAGAAGAGGAATTCACTCCGAACATTTAGGTTTCTTGTTGGCCGACTTGCAATACATGCAACGTGCCTATCCAAATATGAAATGGTAACGAAAGAATCCATTCTTTCTTGGCTGGATGAGGTCTGTGACCCTGAAATTCCTGTATTATCGCTTGCGGACCTTGGTGTGTTGCGTGGAGTAGAGTACTTGAATGATGAATGGCAAATTACCATCACTCCAACGTATAGCGGTTGTCCAGCTATGAAAACCATGGAGGACGATATCCTACTCAAGTTAAAAGAACACGGTGTTCAGGCAAAAGTTCATTTGGTGCTTTCTCCAGCCTGGACAACCGATTGGCTTTCGGAGTCAGGACGAGTAAAACTGAAGGAATTTGGCATCGCTCCCCCAGAAAATGAGGTGGATAAAAGCGTACTCTTTGCCGCTCCAACGGTCGTTCCTTGTCCAAGATGCAATTCTCGCGAAACAAAAATGGTCAGTCAATTTGGAAGCACTGCATGCAAAGCGCATTATCAGTGCCTAATCTGCTCAGAACCATTTGATTACTTTAAGTGCTTAAAATAATTCAAGTACTTTTTTTTATTTTTATCTACTATGCTATGCATAATACAAAGCAAAACATATATCTTTGTATAAAATATTTCTAAATGAATGTTGAAAACACACAGTCCCAAATGCGCAAAGGAATACTCGAGTATTGCATTTTGAGCATATTGGACAAGAAGGAAGCTTATCCATCTGAAATCTTGGAGCGGCTGGACCTAGCGCAGTTGAAGGTAGTGGAGGGGACGATTTATCCGTTATTGACAAGATTGAAGAACATGAAGTTGTTGGATTATCGTTGGGCAGAGTCTACGTCTGGTCCGCCCAGAAAATATTACACCATTACGGAAGGCGGAAAGGCTTTTTTAAGCGAATTAGAACGCACATGGACAGAATTGCAATTAGCAGTGAGTCATATTACAACCTTATAATACAAAGATTATGAACAAAACAGTTTCCATTCATTTACAAGGAATTCCATTCATTTTTGAGGAGCAGGCCTTTGATCGTTTGAATTCGTATTTACAACAATTAAAGCTAGTCCTACAAAAAGAGGAGGGGAGTGATGAAATTCTTCAAGACATCGAATTGCGGATGGTTGAATTGCTGCAACAGCAATTGACACCTTTCAAACAGGTAGTTGAACTTTCTATGATTGAACAAATCATTGGTAAGCTAGGTAAGCCAGAAGATTTTACAGATGAATCCACTGGTACGAATGAAACTTCTGCGGTAACGGATGAACCAATTGAAAAACGCTTATTCAGAGATGGAGATAGAGCGATGATTGGCGGCGTTTGTGCTGGAGTTGCGGCCTATTCCAACATAGATGTTGTCATCATTCGTGCGATTTACATATTTACCTTTTTAACTTTTGGGATTGGATTCTTACTTTACATTGTACTGTGGGCGATTATTCCAATGGCGAAAACAAGTAGTGATAAACTGCGCATGAAAGGTCAGCATGTGAACATTGAAAACATGAAATCGGAGCTCGGCGACGCAGCCAACCGCATCAAAAAAGGCGCAAAGGAATTAAAGTCAAATTCGGGAATTCAATCCTCAATATCTGGTATTCTCCGCATCATCTCTGTGGTCATCGGCGTTTGGGCATTGCTGTTTGGGACGGGTATTTTCGTATTTGCCATTGTGTTTTTCTTTGTGAATCCGGATATCATTCCAGCTCAATTGAATGGACGTTTTATGTCCTTTCAGGATTTCGGTGGACTATTGTTTGAATCCACATCACATGAGTCCTATTTTTACTTGGGTATTGCCTTGATTTCCATAGCACTCGTTGCACAAAGTTATTTGTTCGGAATCCGACTGATCACACAATTCAAAGCTACGTATTTAAAAGTTTTGACAGCGATTTTCGGAGTGACACTTGTTGTTGGTGTGATACTCGTATCGTTGGGAGGAGTTCAAATCGGACGTTCTATGGCGATCTACGGAGAAGTGGAAAAAGAAATTGCCACAATTCCAGGTCTTGAATTGAACATCGAAAAGAAATCCATTGAAAGTCAATTGATCGATGGCTTCAAAATTAAAAGCAATGGAGATGAAGGGGTAATAACCATTAAGAATGGACGAGTTTACCTTCAAGGAATTGAATTGGTGTATTCACAATCAAGTGATTCATTGTTTCACATCAAACAAATCAATGATTCACAAGGACGCACGCATGAATCCGCATTGAAAAAAGCGAGAAACATTAGATGTGACTATGAATTCCTGGACAATCGCATGTTGTTGGAAACGATGTATTCCTTTCCCGCATCAGACAAATTCCGCGATCAAAATGTGAAGTTTATGATTGCTGTGCCAACAGGAGGAAAGATTATATTCGACAAACTTCAAGTTTATCCAAGTATCATGGAAGAAAGTGATTCCTCTACCGAAACCTTCCAACATGGATATATTTCTAGCGATGGTGAGTATTCCAAATGGTAATTACAATTTGATTTTTGAAATCATACTACCGGCATCAAGCCAGTAGATTAACTTAAAGGACAAACTGTTTACTGGTCCATTTGCTAAGGTATTTTGCAGATTGGACCAGTACATGGATTGTACATCTTTGTCTGCACTGAAAATGGAGTTTTTCCAAACAATGTTGAATTCACTGTTCGGTTGGAAAACCCATCGGTATTGACAATCAATCGTGAAGGCATTGTAATTGATGTTATATGCTGATTCTCCGATATTATTTAACCCTTGATAATTGGGAATGGCATCGATTAATCCTTGCTCATTTAAGGTCCCGAAAAAATGGTAATTGATAGCAGAGCGGTAATGCCTTAAACGGAAGGTGATCCCCATGCGATTGGTCAGGATGTAATCCATGGAAATGGATTGTGTGGTATTGATCCGGTCGCGGTTACCAAAGACAATCCCATTCGGTAAATTTACTGGTTCGTCAAATGGAACTGCATATCCTTCGCTATTTATTTCAAAATCTTGGCTCCAATTATATGTCATAAAAAGGAAGTCTGTAAAACGGATTCGGGGGCTGACATTATATCCATATTCTTTCCATTGAGCCCTTTGTACGACGGTGTAATTAAGTCCAGCATCCAAAGCGAATCGTTTTTGGTAATTGGTCGAAACCCAATACGTGAAATTATAGGTTTTTGGACGCTGAAAGTAGTTCCCCCAAACACGTGGTTCAAAATAATCGTAGTTCTTTGTCAAGGTATTGTAATTCCCAAACCCGGTTGCGTTGAAGGATTTCGAAACTAATACAAATCCCAAATTTGAATAGGTACCGACATAATTATTTGGAGCGTATAAGCGCATACTGGAAATAGAGCCGTTGACAATTATTTTCGTTAATTTCTTTGATTTTGGTTTGAAATTGCGGTAGGCGCCTGAAGCTTCTAAGATTCGTTTATTATTGTTATAATTAAATCCAAGGTCATTCGGGTCGTATTTATCCGATTCTTCTATGTAACCGATGCCATAAATCCATGTCCCTCTTTGTTTACGCAAGTTTAAATTGTAATTATAGCCAACATTGGAATTAATTCCTTTTTGAACGGAAACAGTCGATTTACCATTGATGTTAAATTTGTTGTTTTTTGTATTCGCATTGAAATTCAATCCGCTGACATTCGCGTCATAGAACGCTCCAGATCGAAGGACGCTGGTATTCGTAAAAGTAACTGAACTATTGTTTTTCAAGTTTTGATCTAGCACAAAGACGTTGTAATTCGTTAGTGGAGAAATCATGATTTGGCGTTCCATGCCACTATCATAATTGACCGCCGTGCCGTATTGTGCAGCATTAACGGCATTAAAAACCCCAATTCCCAATCCATTTTTCATGCGTCCAGAGAATTTTGTGGCATTGTACAATTTGGATCCAAGCGGGACATTTTTCAAATATTCATCCGGCGTTAGCATCGTAGTAATTACTTTTCTAGGCGCTTGAATACCGATGCGACGACTATAAAATAAGCCTGCTTTGTTGAAGAGCTCTGTCCCCTCTGTAAAAAACTGTCGATTTTCATTGAACTGTACTTCAAATGGACTCAAATTCAAGACTTGTTGATCGAAAACAACTTGACCAAAATCAGGAACAAGGGTGACATCTAAGGTAAAGGCTTCATTCACTCCGTATTTGATGTCCATTCCACCGTTAAGTGAACGTGTCCAGCCGAAAGTCCCATCGCCTTTTGGAATGCGGTCTAAATAAGAGGAGACGTAGGGCATCAGTGCTAATCGAAGCGGAGGTTTAATTCCTTTAATTCCCACTACTTCACCGCTTTCAATCAGGAAGTTTTCCAGGTCGGGGTTCACTTTCACCCAAGTAGATTCTTCACGATATCTTGATATTTCTCGAGAGAAGTTAATTCCCCACTTCTGAACCTCCGTATTCGGAAAGCGAATGGCACTATATGGGATTCGAACTTCTAATGTCCAGCCTTGTTCAGTTAATTGAGTAGCACTTGACCAGGCAAGGTTTAATTCGCCGATGTAATTGCTGCTTTGGATTTTTGCGTCGATTTGTACCCCACGACTTGTTATTCCAAAATAGAATCCATTTTGATCATCATTGTATGTGTCAAGAAAGATACCGAAGATATCCAAATTGGGATTGTAGTCGTCGCGAATCGATAATACTTTTGAAACGGAATCTGGGGAGTCAAAACAAATAGCGCTAATGTAAACAGCATTATCATCGTAAAGCATTCTCACTTCGGTTGGCTTTCTCGCCTGGTTTCCGGGATAAGGTTTGAGTTGTGTAAAGGAGTTTGCCTCGGGAGCAGTTTTCCATTCTTTTTCGGAAAGTTTGCCGTCAATGACCAATTCAGTATTGATGCGCTGTGCAGAAATTAGGGCACTGGGTACTGTTGCCGTTTGATTGAATGCTAGTCCAAAAGGAAGTAAAAAAAAGAGAAGGAGAAATCGTTTCATTCGGTGCAAAAATAAGGCATTTTTTTATTTTCCCATGCGCGCTACGACATGCAGACATTCCTCATTTTTTTCAAACGTCGCCCAAATTTTACAGGATTTTTTCATGTTAAATAGTATGGAGGTGCTTAGTCCTTGCAAATAATGAAGTTCACAATCAGTTAAATCGCGCGAACTTACAAAGCGTGAAAAGGAAAAATCGAAACTATTTCCGTTTAAGTGTGGACTTTTCCTAACGGCTGTGCGATTGTGGCGGACAAGCCTAGAAACCGTATAATGCGTTCTAGTCATGGATGTTACAATTAACTTCGTGTCCGACAGCGGTGTCCGCAGAAGAGAGTCATGAAAAGCCTGGCCTATTTCGTTCAGCATCTTCTTTGCATAGGGAGTAAGTGCGGCATAGGAGTATTGAAAAGTATCTAACTCAAAACCGGTATTTGCTTCCACTAACAGCAATTTTCCGGATCGAATGTACTGTTGGATTCCACGCTTATCTTTCGATGCTTTGACACCTTGTTTCACAGAGCGATCCATGTATTCACAGAGTCGATTATTCAGTTTCTCACTAAATACAGAAGATTCAAATTGGGCACAGTCGAAGGAATTTCCCGAAGCGTCTCTCTTTATTATAGGATACTCCGGATCATTTGGATTCAAAAGTCCGAATCCAACCAAAGCAAAACTGATGGTTAAAAGACAAAAAGAAAATAATTTCATGTAACTACAAAATTAAAAAGATCTTCAAGCTGAGAATGAAAATGCTTGCTTAACTTTGTCTCGTGAGTGTATTTGATAATTTAAGGGCTCAATTAGAGCAACTCGATTGGCCCAATGTGTACTTGTTTAAGTTTATCGTTCCGAATGACAATCAACATATGGCGCTTGTAAGTGCATTGTTCGATGAACATGCGGACATCACTTATCATCAGTCTGGCAAAGGTAATTATGTAAGTGTAAGTGTAAAAGAGGTCATGCTATCTGTGGATTCCATCATTGAAATCTACGAAAAAGCGGCTCAAATTAAAGGGGTAATTTCGTTATAATGGAAATGATAATAGAGTTTTTAATTGCTACACTGATAATTTT
>CAIOSO010000037.1 GCA_903860985.1 uncultured Flavobacteriales bacterium | reverse complement strand
GAACATATTGTCAATATCAATATCCAAACGATCGCCAAACAATGCGTTTTTACGTTTTTTGTAAATCGCTTTACGTTGAGCGTTCATCACGTCATCGTATTCCAATAAGTTTTTACGGACACCAAAGTTGTTTTCCTCCACTTTTTTCTGTGCGCGTTCAATCGATTTAGAAACCATACCAGCAGAAATTACTTCTCCCTCTTTTAGGCCCATACGGTCCATCAGTTTCGCAATGCGTTCAGAACCGAACTTACGCATTAAGTCATCTTCCAAGGAAACAAAGAAACGAGACGACCCTGGATCTCCTTGGCGTCCAGCACGACCTCTTAATTGACGGTCAACACGACGTGAATCGTGACGTTCCGTACCAATAATCGCTAATCCACCAGCTTCTTTCACGCCTTCCCCTAACTTGATATCGGTTCCACGTCCGGCCATGTTTGTTGCAATCGTTACTGCGCCAGCTAGTCCAGCATTAGCGACAATTTCCGCTTCTTTTTGGTGGTACTTGGCATTCAATACTTGGTGAGGAATCTTTTTCATTTGGAGCATTCTGGAAACTAATTCAGAAATTTCCACGGTGGTAGTACCTACAAGAACCGGACGTCCGGCTGCCACTAATTCCTCCACCTCTAAAATGACCGCGTTGTATTTTTCGCGAGCAGATTTATACACGAAATCGTCTTGGTCTTGACGTGTTACCGCCCTGTTTGTTGGAACGATGACGACGTCTAATTTATAGATATCCCAGAATTCTTTTGCTTCTGTTTCTGCTGTTCCGGTCATACCCGCAAGTTTGTGGTACATACGGAAATAATTCTGCAAAGTCACGGTTGCGTACGTTTGCGTTGCAGCTTCAACCTCTACGTTTTCTTTTGCTTCAATCGCTTGGTGCAATCCGTCTGAGTAACGGCGTCCTTCGAGGATACGTCCAGTTGATTCATCAACGATTTTCACTTTTCCTTCCAAGATCACATATTCCACTTCTTTTTCGAAAAGTGTATAGGCTTTCAATAATTGGTTGATGGAATGTATGCGTTCGGATTTAATCGAATATTCACGCACCAATCCATCTTTTTGTTCAAGGTAGTTTTCTTTCTCTAGGTTTTGCTTTTGCAATTTTGCAATTTCATCACCGATATCTGGCATGACGAAGAAATTTCGGTCATCTTTTCCAGAAACCAAATCGATTCCTTTGTCCGTAAGCTCGATTGTATTGTTCTTCTCATCGATCACAAAGAATAATTCCGCATCGATTTTCTTCATGTTCTTACCTTGTTCGGCCATGTAGAAATTCTCCGTTTTTTGCAGGTGAACTCTGATCCCTGGTTCGGACAAGAATTTGATGAGTGTTCGGTTTTTCGGCAATCCTCGGTGCGCTCTCAACAAAGCGATTCCACCGTCTTCCAACATGCGTTTCGCTTCGTTTTTATCCTCAGGCGCTTCGTTGATCACCGTCAACATTTTCTTCGCCTCAGCTAAGCATTGTTGAACATATTGTTTTTGAGCATCCACAACGCGCTCGATGCGTGGTTTCAACTCATGGAATTCGTGTTCATCACCTTTAGGTGTTGGACCAGAAATGATTAATGGTGTACGAGCGTCGTCAATCAATACAGAATCGACCTCATCGACAATCGCGAAGTGGTGCTTGCGTTGAACCAAGTCGTCCACGTGTCCTGCCATGTTATCACGCAAGTAATCGAAACCAAATTCATTGTTTGTACCGAAGGTAATGTCTGCAAGGTAAGCTTGTCTTCTTTCTTTAGAGTTTGGACGGTGTTTATCGATGCAATCCACACTCAATCCGTGGAATTGGTACAATGGACCCATCCATTCGGAGTCACGTTTTGCCAAGTAATCATTTACCGTTACGATGTGAACTCCTTTTCCAGCAAGTGCATTTAAGTAAACAGGAAGTGTTGCCACCAAGGTTTTTCCTTCTCCCGTTTGCATTTCAGAAATATTCCCTTTGTGCAAGACAGCTCCACCCATCAACTGAACATCGTAATGGACCATGTTCCATTTGATTTGTCCACCTGCAGCGGTCCATTCATTATGCCAAATTGCTTTATCTCCTTCAATCGTGATGCCGTCTTTTTTCTTCGCTAAGTCGCGGTCAAACTCCTCAGCCGTTACAACCAATTGTCCGTTCATTGCCCAACGATATGCCGTTTCTTTCACCACGGCAAATGCTTCTGGGAGGATTTTAATCAGCGTTTCTTCGATTTGGGCATCTACTTCTTTTTCCAATTTATCAATTCGGTCGAATAAATCTTCTTTTTCGTTGATGCTTGTTTCTAAACTCTCCGCTTTGGTTCGAAGATCCGCTAATTGATGTTCTAAGCGCTCTTTTTCCTCCCCAATCTGATGTTGAAATTCACGGGATTTTTGACGTAATTGCTCGTCGGATAAAGTTTTTATGTGTTCATGAGCAGCATTTGCTAACTCTACGTAAGGCCAGTATAATTTCTTGTCTTTCGCGTTCTTATCTCCAAAAATGGATTTTAAGATATCTCCAATCATTGTTTTCTCTTTAATGCAAGCACCAAAGTTAATCAATTCTACTTAATCTAAAGGTGATTAAGTGCCGTGAATTACAACTAAATTGAAGAAAATGATTCAAGGGTCTTTCGAATGCTTTTATGCGCAAAAAACATGGAAGAGTGAATCATGTCTAATAAGCAATAATGCTTATCTTTGCGCCATGCATGAAATGATATTAATTTTAGATTTTGGATCTCAATATACGCAGTTAATTGCGCGTCGAATCCGTGAGTTAAATGTTTACTGTGAAATCCATCCGTGGAATAAAATCCCGGAGATTGGATCAAACGTTAAGGGTGTCATCCTCTCTGGAAGTCCGTTCTCTGTGCGTGATGGAGCTTCTCCAAGACCGAATCTAGATGCGATCAAAGGAAAAATGCCACTTCTTGGAGTTTGTTTTGGCGCACAGTATTTATCCCATCATTTCGGTGGTGAAGTGTTGCCTTCAAGCATCCGTGAATATGGACGTGCTCATTTGTCCTACGTGGATGAAAGTCACATCTTAACAAAGGGAATGACCAACGGTTCTCAAGTGTGGATGTCCCATGGAGATACGATCAAAAAAATCCCAAGCAACTATAAAATCATTGCCAGTACATCCGATGTAGAGATTGCTGGATACCATATCGAAGGCGAAGAGACCTACGGGATTCAATTCCATCCAGAAGTATATCACTCGACGGAAGGAAAGATTCTTTTGAGAAATTACATGGTAGACATTTGTCATTGCGCATGTGATTGGACACC
Organism: uncultured Flavobacteriales bacterium; assembly: GCA_903860985.1. GTDB lineage: Bacteria > Bacteroidota > Bacteroidia > Flavobacteriales_D > Crocinitomicaceae > UBA952. Next base: position 5,168 of record CAIOSO010000037.1, on the reverse strand, counting down.
AGATTCTTTCGTGGAGGAAACTACTGCACGTTTGCGTGAGCAATTGGGAGATGACAAGGTCATTCTTGGACTATCAGGAGGTGTTGATTCTTCTGTAGCGGCGGTTCTTTTACATAAAGCGATTGGCGAAAATTTACATTGTATTTTTGTGGATAATGGACTCCTTCGTAAGAATGAATACCAATCTGTTTTAGAATCCTACAAAGGAATGGGCTTGAACGTAAAAGGAGTCGATGCAGCTAGTCAATTTTATGCCGCCTTGACTGGATTAACAGATCCCGAGTTGAAGCGCAAAGCGATTGGAAAAGTATTTATTGATGTGTTTGATGAAGAATCGAAGAAAGTAGCGGGTGCAAAGTGGCTTGGACAAGGAACGATTTATCCAGATGTCATCGAGTCAGTTTCTGCGACTGGTGGACCATCACAAACCATCAAATCTCACCACAATGTGGGTGGATTGCCTGATTATATGAAACTTCAAGTGGTGGAACCCTTGCGTTTGTTGTTTAAAGATGAAGTGAGACGTATTGGACATTCATTAGAAATTGATCCGCGCATTCTTGGAAGACATCCATTCCCAGGCCCAGGACTTGGAATCCGTATTCTAGGTGAAGTAACAGCAGATAAAGTGCGTATTCTTCAAGATGTAGATGCGATCTTTATTGACGGACTAAAAGAAGATGGATTGTACGATGAAGTTTGGCAAGCTGGAGCAATCTTCTTGCCGATTCAATCGGTGGGAGTAATGGGGGACGAAAGAACCTATGAAAATGCGGTAGCACTGAGAGCGGTTACCTCCACTGATGGAATGACAGCTGATTGGTGTCACTTGCCCTATGAATTCTTAGCGAAAATATCCAATAAAATCATCAATCAAGTGAAGGGGATTAATCGGGTAACCTACGACATTAGCTCCAAACCACCTGCAACCATCGAATGGGAATAATCTTCATCACATGAAAAAACCCTTGTTGTTCTTTTTGTTGTTGAGCGCCTTGCTTGTCCATGGACAACAATATGCTCAAATTACAGAGCGAGAGGGAAAGAAATGTTATGTTCATACGGTAGCCGATGGCAATAATTTGTATGGATTGCAGCAAATGTATGCCTGTCCGGCTGAAGATATTTTGAACATGAATCCAGGAATTGAACGTGGACTAACTACGGGTGAAGTCGTGTTTATACCCGTTCAACGTCGGACCGTCAAGCACACCGTGGTTCAAAAAGAAACCTTGTATTCCGTTTCGAAGTTGTACGATGTTTCGATGGATAGCATCATCAAATACAATCCATCGACGAAAAATGGACTGAAGTTGAGCCAACGTTTAACTATTCCCAACGCAATAGCGCGCATTCAAACGGATGAACTTTCCACCTCAGTGGAGGTCATGACGCAAGAAATTCCGAAGCCAAGCGAGGTAGCTCAAACGAAATTTAATATCTCCTTTACGGATGACATCATTTCACATGTGGTCCTGCCCCAAGAATCGCTATACACTTTATCCAAAAGATTCATGGTTCCGGTTCCAGAATTACAAGCCTTAAATCACCTAAGCTCAAGTCGTGTAAGTCCCGGACAAACCATTCGCATTCCGGTGAAAAAAGAAAAGGTAGAACACATTCCGATAAGAGAGGTTCCCGACAAAAAGGTGAATAATGTACTGAATGAACTTCGCTTTTCCGCTCGAAAATCCTATGAAGTGGCGCTTTTTTTACCCTTAAATTTAGATTCAACAGCGAGTTACAATCGCTTTGTTTCAGGGGCTGCTCTGGACTATTACATGGGGGCGAAATTAGCACTGGATTCTTTGTCGCACCTTGGATTGAATGCCGTCTTCCATGTTTATGATTATGAATCGGCCAATGAAAACCTAACGACAATTTTAGCTAAGCCAGAATTGTTGAACATGGACATTATTTTTGCTCCTTTGCAACAACGAGAGGCCGAAATAGTGAGTGCATTCGCTCGAAAAAATGACATCACTGTTGCATTTCCAGTATCCATGAAGGAAAGTGAGTTACTTGGCAATCCGAATGCTATTTGTTTATCTCCGTCGACGGCCAATTTAATGGATCAATTGGCGTGGAGTGTCCATCGGCATTTTGTGAATCAAACCGTTGTTTTAATTAAAGGTGAGTCAGAAGTGGATAAGAAAACGGATCAATTGTTTTTAATGGCTTTTCGCAATGTGCCCTCATCTGTTTCCAAAGCAAAAATCATCGAGGCAACTTGGAAAAACTATCAGCAATATGAGTTTATGAATGATGAAATCATCTATATCATACTCAGTACGGATAAAGCAAAAGTACTTCCCTTGTTGGAGAAATATAAGTCCAACGAAAAAGTACATGTGTATGGCTTGAAAGAATGGTTGGAATGGAAAGAGGTAAGTGGAACGATCTCGAATAAGTTCGCGTTTACGTATGCCAGTCCGAGCTACTTTTCATATCACTCACCAAGTGTCATGACCTTTCATAAGAAATACAGAAAAACGTACTCGGCAGATGTGAGCAGAATGTCCTGCTTGGGATTCGATGCCACATTAATGGTCTGCCGTCAGTTAGTCAATCAAAGCAACAAACAAAGCGGAATTATTAGTAATTACCAACTGATTCAACAAGGAGTAGGAAATGGATACCAAAATACGTCAGGGTTTGTTTTAGACTATAAAGGATTTGAATCGAAGCCAGAATAAGCATGATGCGAATAGAAATTGAACAAGCTTTTCGAGCACTACAGTTGCACATTTGTCAATCCCTAGAGGAAATTGATGGACAAGCAAAATTTAACGAAGATCCTTGGGAGCGAGAAGAGGGCGGCGGTGGATTTACCCGAACCATAGAAAATGGAAACATCTTCGAAAAAGGTGGAGTAGCCTTTTCGGCGGTGCATGGACCTGTTTCTCCAGCGATGAAAAAACAATTAAACTTGGAAGGGGAGCATTTTTTCGCGACCGGTGTTTCCATCGTTTTACATCCACGACATCCACGACATCCGATCATTCATATGAATGTCCGCTATTTCGAATTGGATAATGGCGCAGCATATTGGTTTGGTGGAGGAATCGATTTGACACCGCATTATGTTGACCAACAGTTAGCAACTGATTTTCATCAACAGTTAAAAGAGGTTTCTGATCAGTATTCAACGGACTTTTATCCAAAATTCAAAGAATGGGCAGATCGCTATTTCTATTTACCACATCGTGAGGAGTCTCGTGGCATTGGTGGGATTTTCTTCGATCATTTGGATGAAACATGTGGCTTATCCAAAAAAGATATTTTTGACTATTGCCTTTCCCTCGGCAGGTTGTTTCCGGTTGCATACAAGCATCAAGTGGATTCGATTAACTTGAAGGAAGCAACTGAGCAAGAATTGAATTGGCAGGCATTGCGTCGAGGACGCTATGTTGAATTCAACTTACTGCACGACCGCGGAACGAAATTTGGCATTTATTCTGGTGGACGAACGGAGTCCATACTCATGAGCATGCCACCTAGAGCAAACTGGGAATATAACTTAGCGTTGGAGTCTTCCTCTGAAGAAGCGAAAACGATTGCATTTTTAAAAGAAACGCATGAATTTAGTAAGAAATAAACAGATTAAATAGCATGAAATCAACCTTCGTAAATGTCAACGGAATGCAGCACATCGGCGTGGCCGTGAGCGACATGAACAACATACTACCACTTTACCGAAAATTATTTGGAATGGACATTCCCTTTTTCGATTCCGTTCAGGCGGCTCCGCTCATGGATGTGTATACGCATGGCGTGACCATGACCAAGCGTGCCAGTATGATCATGAATTTACAAGGTGGTTGTGCGATGGAAGTGATTGAAGCGACCTCGTTTAAAGGAAAAGGAAACTTGAACACCTTTGCATGGGGAGATTTGGGAATCAATGCGGTTCAAATGAAGTCGCGAAATATTGAAGCTAGTCACGAATTCGTAAAGAATTTGGCGCCTACAAAATCCATTCAAGTCGGACCAGATCAGCGCAAAGGATTTTTCATCAATGATCCCGATGGCAATTTGTTTCAATTTGTAGAGAACAATGAATTCTATTCGAATACGGGACATCATTCCGGCGGAGTTCTGGGACTCAGTATTGGCGTGACGAATGCCGATGAATCCATGAAATTGTACCGTGATATTTTAGGTTTTGACGAAGTGGTTTTTGATCAAACGGCTGTTTTTGCCGATTGGAGTGAATTACCAAATGGAACTGAACGTTTTCGCAGAGTATTATTGACAAAATCAAAGCCTACTGGTGGTGGATTCGGTAAAGTAACTGGAAAAAATTACATCGAATTGGTTCAAGCAGTAGATAGAGTTCCTCAAAAAATCTTCAAGGGACGCATTTGGGGAGATTATGGATTCGTTCACTTAGGACTCGATGTGAAAGGCATGCGTGAATTGGAAAAAGACATGTTCGCAAAAGGATTCCCGTTTACCTGTGACAGTCAGTCGGCATTGAGTATGGGAAATACCAAAGTTCATTGTGTGTACATTGATGATGCTGACGGGACCTTAATTGAAATGATTGAAGTATTCAAAGTTCCAATTGTCGAGAAATGGGGTTTGTTCTTGAATGTGGAGAAAAGAGACCCGATGAAACCACTTCCGGACTTCATGTTGAAATTCTTACGTTTTTCACGAATCAAAGATTAAGAGCAGATTGCACTAAAAAGTGTACATTAGAGGATGCGAATCATCAGCGTTATTTCCGTGCTTATCGGACTCACTTGGATACATTCTTGCACCAGTGAAAAAGTCATTGACCGTGTATATCAGACAAAAAATGTGGTGGTAGTGGTTATCGACGGTCCGCGTTATTCAGAAAGTTGGGGGCAATCAGGTCGGCCAAATGTTCGCTACATGGATTCAGTTATGGCACCTGTTGGCTGTACGCATTCTTATTTTTATAACCTAGGCGAAACGTGGACAACAAATGGCCATACGGCCTTGACGACTGGAATTTATCAATCCATCAACAACACTGGTGGTGAGTATCCACAAAATCCAGGAATATTTCAACATTACTTGAAAAAACATCCGGACGAGGCTAATCTTGTGTGGCTGATTACCAGCAAGGATAAGTTACAGGTATTATCCGACTGCAAGGATTCAAAATGGAAGAAAAAATACATTGCTTCCACAGATTG
>CAIOSO010000036.1 GCA_903860985.1 uncultured Flavobacteriales bacterium | reverse complement strand
ATGAATTTCGGAACCTTTATCGATGTGAACGGAGATACGATTGATACCGTCCATTTCCCAGAGAGTGTGCGGCGTTTTCCCTTTCACGGAAAAGGAATTTATCACTTGCGGGGAGTGGTAACCGAAGAGTTTTCTTACTATTGTTTACAAGTAGGGTGGATGCAAAAATTGCCATTTCAGCAAGACGTGCGGTACATGGAGTTATCGTAGGGAAATCTTAACTTCGTAAAAAAACTTATGTTGCGCATGTTTATCCCCATTGTCCTTGGACTCATCGTTTGGATCATTATTCTTTGGCAGGTATTGCTCAAAAAGAAAAAGGTTGACATGAAGGCACTACTAATGTTAAGTGTGCTTTTCGCCTTAATTTGGGTCGTGATTTATTGGTTTTTATTGCGCTAATTCGCTCTCCGCTCTCGCTCTCTTCCTTGCTCTTCCGCCGCGGCGGATACCGCTCTCCATTAAAACAATAATCCAAACATTTTCGAGTTAAAGAAACACGCGGTTTTACCATTCATTTTTAGAAATCAGTTTTTTGATTGTTGTAGTGGATTGTTAAAATTGAAAAAAAAATGATAAAAGTTCGGTTTATATCAGAACTTATTACTAATTTTATAGTGTTGTTCGATGAGAGTAATTGGAAGAAAAATTTTGATGAAAGTCAAAAAGAAGAATCTTGGAAATCAAAAATTGTGGAGAGAAATAGACAAATTGCTCTTAACGTTAGAAGGATTTAATCCAGAAGATTCAAGTCTTAAAGCCATTCGAAAAGATGCGGATCAAGTGCATTCAGATGGTTTTTATTTTTTCAATATTTCCGTTCATCGTACCATGATTTTGATTGAATTGGAAGATGAGGGCGAAGCCACAATTGTTTGGGCAGGTTCTCACCAAGAATATGAGATCGTATTTAAAAATAATAAAAAAGTCATTGAAAAATGGCTGATAAACAAGGGGTATATCACATCATGAAAACAGAATTTGACATCGAAGCAATCTTAAAGAAAGGAAGACTTTCCAATGAATTAGATTATGAACGTGCGTTAGTGGCAGAGCGTAAACTTCGCTTGTTAGCCAAAGAAGATGCACAATTTACAACCTTGCGTCATCAGTTGCGCGAGCTACTTGAAACATATGAACTAGGAGAATGGTCCGATCCAGCCTCCATAGATGACCGTCAGTTAATCCAAAGTGAAAAAGCGGAATTCATTGCTGATCAAGAACGTCAGTTCATGGAAACGCGCAAACGAACCATTCGAAATCGCTTGAAGCAATTTGAATTGACACAAGAAAACTTGGGTTTCGTCCTCGGACACAAAAGCAAAACGCATATGTCCGAATTAATGAACGGCATCAAACCATTTACGTTAAAAGATTTGATCATCATTCATCGCTTACTGAAAATTGAAATATCCATCTTGGTGCCTGTTTTTCTCTCTGACAGCGATCAAAAGCGGGTGAAATTCGCCGTTGATAAACTTGATAAACCCAAGGTAAAATTAGCAGCTGATGATTTACTTTTTTAGAGGCGATACCCTAAATTAGCATCCCAAAGGGTCGGCTCCGCGACTGCGGAGTTACATTAGCACATTAACTCCTACTTACTTCAACTTTAAATCCAGCAAATAAACAAAACTAGAAATCGCCGCAGCGCCTAATTCTAACTCGCGTTTATTGACATTTTCAAAAACATCACTGGGTGCATGGTGGTAATCAAAATATCGTTGGGAGTCAGGTACGAATCCAAATAAAGGAATACCGGGATATTGTTCTTTTAATGGACCAATATCTACACCGCCGTATCCTTTTTCGAAAACGTGTAAATCGTAGTTTTTGTAGTTTGGAGCAAAGGTTTGAAGAAAGGCAACTTGCGCATCGCTACCATCGACTCCAAATCCACGTGGGACGAATCCACCGCGGTCGGACTCCAATGCAGCAATGTGTTTTTCACCAGCTGATTTGACGATGGAAGCATAAGATTTCCCGCCCATGTTTCCATTCTCTTCATTCATGAAAAACACAACTCTCAAGGTGTGTTTCGGTTTGTAATTGAGTACCTTCAAAATGCGTAATGCTTCCAAACAATGAATTACGCCAGCGCCGTCGTCTTGTGCACCTTCTCCCGCATCCCATGAGTCTAAATGTCCACCAAAAACAATGATTTCCTCTGGTTTCTCACTTCCACGAATTTCAGCAATGACGTTGTACGAAGTCGCATCTGGAAAAACACGGCAATCCATTTCAAAAATAAAGCGAACGGTTCCTTTCGCTAAAGCGGCAGACAATGTGCTTGCATCCGCAGTTGCTAATGCTCCAGCTGGAATGCGTTCAACTGAATCTTCGTAATGCATGGACCCCGTGTGTGGATGAACATCCTCTGGAAGTCCAAGGGAACGAATAATCACCGCTTTTGCACCGAGTTTTCCTGCTTCCACGGCTCCATTTCCACGAATCGCATAACAGGCTCCGTATGCTTTGAATGTTTGAATTTGTGTCGCATCCATCGCTTGATTTAAAAAGATAATTTTGCCTTTAATCTTGGATGGTTTTGCTTTTTTCAGTTCGTCAATGGATTTAAATTCAATGACTTCACCTTCCATCGTGCCATTTGTTCCAATGGATCCTCCTAATGCAAGCAAGTGAACTTTGGTTAGTTGTCCGTCTGAGGTTCGAAACCACGCGCTTTCCTTTGTTCCTCTTTCCCAATGTGGGACTTTAATTTCCTGAAGGTAGACACGGTCGAATCCGTAAGTATTCATTTTCGCTTGACTCCATTCGACTGCCATTTGTGCTTCCGTTGATCCGCTTAATCTTGGTCCAATGTTTTTACATAACTGACGAAGGTTTTCGTATGATTCACCACGAAGTAAAGCTTCATCATAAATGGAACGAATCATCAACGAATCTTGTCCAAATAGGACAGTTGACAACGAAAGAATGCAAACGGAAAGTAGGTGTTTCATCAGTGAATTTTGCCATAAAAATAACCAAAAACGGCGTGATTCATTTGAACAGGTGAAATCTAGCACTTTTCATGACTCTGTCAGGCAAGATTCTTTGTATCTTTGCTCATAAAAAAATACGTAGAATGGCTTTAAAATGTGGAATTGTCGGCTTGCCGAATGTTGGAAAATCAACTTTATTTAACTGTTTATCAAATGCAAAGGCGCAAGCGGCGAATTTCCCTTTTTGTACCATTGAACCGAATTTAGGCACGACTTCTGTTCCTGACCCACGTTTGGAGAAATTAGAAGCGTTGGTCAATCCTGAGCGTGTATTACCAACAACGATGGAAATTGTTGACATCGCAGGATTAGTGAAAGGTGCGTCGAAAGGCGAAGGCTTGGGGAACCAATTCTTAGCAAACATCCGCGAAACAGATGCGATTTTGCATGTACTTCGATGCTTTGAAGATGGGAACATTATCCATGTGGACGGAAGTGTGAATCCAATTCGCGACAAAGAAATCATCGACATCGAGTTGCAATTAAAAGACTTGGACTCCGTGGAGAAAAAGATCCAAAGTTTGTCCCGCGTGATCAAGTCTGGAGATAAAGATGCGGTGAAAGAAAACGAATTAGCGCACAAAATAAAAGAAGGATTAGAGCAAGGACGTTCCATTCGCGGCTTGGATTTTACACAAGAAGAATTTGAAATCATTCATAAATTCAACTTAATCACCTCTAAACCGGTAATGTATGTCTGTAATGTGGATGAAGCTTCTGTGAAGTCAGGTAATGCGCATGTGGACGCAGTGAAAGCAGCAGTGGCAAGTGAAAATGCAGAAGTGATGATCATCGGCGCGAAAATCGAAGCAGATATTACGGAATTGGAAACATACGACGAACGTCAAATGTTCTTAGATGAACTTGGATTGGAAGAACCAGGAGTGAATCGTTTGATACGTCAAGCATATCATTTATTGAACTTACAGACTTATTTTACTGCTGGAGTGAAAGAGGTGCGTGCATGGACCATTCGCAAAGGAATGACCGCTCCACAAGCAGCAGGAGTTATTCACACTGATTTCGAAAAAGGATTTATTCGTGCAGAGGTCATGAAGTACAACGATTTCATTACCTATGGATCGGAAAGTGCTGTCAAAGAGGCTGGAAAATTCAAAGTTGAAGGAAAAGAATACGTAGTGGAAGATGGAGATGTAATGCATTTCCGTTTCAACGTTTAATACAAGTAGAACATGATAGCAGCAAACAATCCAAGTTTACGTTCATGGATTTCGGTTCCAGAAGGATCTGATTTCCCGATTCAAAACCTTCCGTTTGGAGTATTTACGACAAGTGGATCCACAGCGCGTGTGGGAACGCGCATAGGCGATACTGTGATTGATTTATCCATTCTTGCAGCATCTGGTCAATTGGAAGTTACTGGATTTACCGCGGAAGATTTCTCACAGGAATTTTTAAATCCAATGATGAAAAAAGGAAAAGAGGCCACACGTCGTTTGCGTCAGGCTCTATCGGATTTTTTTTCAACGGAGAATCAAGCTTCAGCTTCCAATGAATCGATTCAAAAAGCATTGTTTGCGTTGAATGACGTGAACATGTGTATGCCGGTTCAAATTGGTGACTACACAGACTTCTATTCAAGCAAAGAACACGCGACAAATGTTGGAATCATGTTTCGTGATCCAGCAAACGCTTTGTTGCCAAACTGGTTATGGATTCCTGTTGGATACCACGGACGTTCGTCTTCCGTGATTATTTCAGGACAAGATATTCATCGTCCAAAAGGACAAATCAAACCAGATGACAACGAACCACCGATTTTTGCCGCTTCTCGTCAGGTTGATTTCGAATTAGAAATGGGGTTCATTACCTACGATGGTAAACCTTTAGGTGATTCTATTTCAACGACTGAAGCAGAGGATTTTATTTTCGGAATGTGCTTATTCAATGACTGGTCAGCACGTGACATTCAAAAATGGGAATATGTTCCACTTGGACCATTCCTAGGGAAAAACTTTGCTTCGTCTATTTCCTGTTGGATTGTTACCTTGGATGCATTACAAACATTTGCCGTAGAATCACCAGAACAAGATCCATCTGTCCTTTCTTACCTCGCGTTTGAAGGAAAAAAATCATACGATATTCAATTAGAAGTCGGATTGACTCCGGAAAATACCACGGAAAAAATCATTTCCAACTCGAATTTCAAATACATGTACTGGAACATGTCCCAACAATTAGCACATCATACGGTGAACGGATGTAATGTGCGTTGTGGAGATTTAATGGGTTCTGGAACAATTTCTGGATCTACTCCTGATTCCTTTGGTTCTATGTTGGAATTAGCGTGGAAAGGAACAAAACCACTCGCTATGAATGATGGAACAGAAAGACGTTTCATTCAAGATGGTGACACTGTTACGATGCGAGGATTCTGTCAAAATGCTGAAGTTCGAATCGGATTCGGCGAAGTGAAAGCGAAAATTTTACCCGCGAAATAAATGCAACCATACGACTCCGAGCATATCGATCTTGAAATAGAACGCATTGAAATATTAAATGCGTTCAAAGGTTTATTGAGAGCCATGAAAGACCGAAGTCGCGAGGAGACAAAAATGGTGCGCAAAGCCTTTGATATTGCTTTGGAAGCGCACAAAGACATGCGTCGAAAATCTGGCGAGCCTTATATTTATCATCCTTTAGCTGTTGCACGTATTTGTGCAGAAGAAATGGGATTGGAACCCATAGCAGTGGCCTGTGCCTTATTGCACGATACAGTGGAGGATACATATATTACCTTGCAGGATATTGAAGATATTTTCGGTTCCAAGGTCCGGTCTATCATTGATGGCTTAACTAAAATTCCGGAAGTGTTTGATGAAAACACCTCCATACAAGCAGAGAATTTCCGTAAAATGATCCTCACCATTTCCGATGATTTCCGGGTGGTTTTGATCAAATTGGCGGATCGCTTACATAATATGCGCACGCTTTCCAGTATGAAAGTGGAAAAGCAACTAAAAATCGCATCGGAAACACGTTTCCTTTATGCACCTTTAGCTCACCGTTTGGGATTGTATCCCATCAAAACAGAGTTAGAAGATTTGTCCATGAAATACTGCGAACCAGAGGTTTTCAAGGATATTGACTCAAAATTAAAAAGCACACAGGATGTTCGGAATCGCTTTATTCGTCGATTTGTTGCTCCAATAAAAGAGGAATTAGAAAATCAAGGATATCATTTTGACATCAAAGCACGTCCAAAGTCCATTTTTTCTATTTGGCGAAAAATGCAATCCAAAAGCATTCCTTTTGAAGAGGTTTTTGACCTGTTTGCTTTGAGAATCATTGTAGATACGCCGTATGAATTAGAAAAAGCAGATTGTTGGCGTATTTATAGTATCGTTACTGATTTTTACCAACCTAGTCCTGATCGTTTACGCGACTGGATTTCGACGCCACGTGCAAATGGTTATGAGTCTTTGCATACTACGGTGATGTCCCCACAAGGACGTTGGGTTGAAGTTCAGATTCGTTCCAAGAGAATGGACGAAATCGCTGAACATGGATTAGCAGCACATTACAAATACAAAGAGTCAAAAACGGACGAGAATAAATTCGACAGATGGATTGCAGAAATTCGAGATTTATTGGATAGTCCAGATATGAATGCCTTGGACTTTGTCAATGATTTTAAATTGAATTTATTCAATGATGAAATCTATGTCTTTACGCCAAAAGGAGAATTGCGTGTCTTACCCAGAGGTTCCACCATCTTAGATTTCGCTTACGATATCCACACGGAAATCGGGGATCACTGTATTGGTGCCAAAGTGAACAATCGTTTGATGCCTTTAAGTTATCAGTTGTTGAATGGCGATCAATTAGAGATTCTAACATCTAAAAAGCAAAAGCCAAACGATGAATGGCTGAAGTTTGTTGTTTCAGCAAGAGCGAAGCAAAAGATAAAATCTTCCTTAAATGAAGAACGCAAGCAGATTGCTTCCGATGGAAAGGAAATTCTCGAACGAAAATTCAAGCAGTTCAATGTGAGAATGAATTCCGAGAATATTCAGTATTTGACCAACCATTTTCATATATCTACCATAACGGAGTTCTATTTTCGAATTGCCAAAGGAAAAGTGGACCTGTCCAAGCTTCGTGAATTGGAAGTAATTGGCGGCATGCTTCAATCGCAACGAAAGATTCAATCGAAGAAAATAAATAGTGGACCGGAAGAAGGAACCTTCGAAGGAATTAATACTGACAAGGACACCATTATCATCGGAGAGGACTTTAAAGGATTTGATTATCAATTGGCTCGGTGTTGTAATCCAATTCCTGGTGATAAGATTTTTGGATTCATAACGATTAGCAGTGGAATTAAAATTCATCGGTACAACTGTCCAAACGCTGTACATTTGATGTCCAAATTAGCATATCGTTGCCTGAAAGCCAAATGGGAAGGTGATCAATTAGTGGAGCGAATTGCAGCGATACGAATAGTTGGCATTGATCAGTTAGGAATGGTAAACCGTTTAACGGAAATCATCTCTAAGCAGAATCATGTCAACATGAAAAGTATTTCCTTTGAAACCAACGATGGTGTATTTGAAGGAAGAATCAAGGTCTTGGTCTATGATACAGCGCAATTAGAACAATTAACCCGAAAATTCGAAGAAGTAGAAGGTGTTCAACGCGTTACTCGTTGGGATTCCGCAGAAGGCGAGGAGATTCAGTAATCTTTGCGAATAGAGTAGGGGTCTTTCGGTCTCAAGAGTGGATTCCAGGAAAATCCTTTGATAAATTGTTCTTCCGTTTTGATTTGATCCATCGGATATAAAATCCCATCAGGTTTATCGTAGTAGGTAATCGACTCTACTTCTCCGCTGTCCAATGCTACTAACAAATCAGAGGCATATAGTCTATTCATTCCTTTGCGGATTTTCACTAGACTCGAATCTGTTTTCTTTTCCTCTTCTGGATAAAAAATGGTCCATGCGTTTCCTTTGACATCCGCTTTAATCAACTCATTCTTTTCAAAATATGCTGTAATGGTTCTTCCTGCGAGTTGATTATAGTATTTTCCTGAATCAATCTCCATCACTGCGCTGGCCTGATCAATGATTTCGATTTCCCTCAAGCTACTGTCCTTCATCGATATTTTCATGGAAATTCCTTTAAGTTCCGCATTTTCCGCCCATACTTTCGGTTGACTTTTCAAAAATAGTTCTTCGGATTTCGGGAAGTAACTTGCTGAATCACAAATTCCTTGCATTCCTTTGTTGTACATGCGAACGTTTCGATGAGCGATGGTTTCGGTTGTTCGATTTAAAGAATCTTTGTGCATGATTAAACTATCCGCATGCAAGTACAAGGTGTCGCCATCATACACTTTAAATGCCAGGGTATTTCCAGTGATGTACGCCACATGTAAGGTGTTACTTGACTTTGCTCGATTCCCCATGAATGCCATATTCTGTGTGAAATCCTTGTAAAATACATTTCCTCGTCCTTCGTAATTATTCAATTTTGTATTTAAAAACAAGGTGTCTCCTTTGATGATACTTGTTTTTTGAATGACCTCGGCTTGTTTATAAAGCACGCCCTCCTCTGTTTGCACATGAAACCATCCTTTTTTACAATAAATGGTGATGCTGTCGTTTTTCATGGTTGTTGGTCCAAAGAAATACAGTTTTTGTTGTTCATACGCGAATTGGAGTGTGTCCGTGGTAACGTTTAAGTCATTTTTTCGGTAGTCCACATTTCCACTAAAAAAGAAGCTTCCATTATTGGGATAGAAATATCCAAGTGTACTGGTGATGCGTTCATTTGATACGATTGACTCAATCCGTCCTTTGTTCCGGTAGATAGCTCTTCCTCGTTTCGCATCGTAATCAAGTGAGTCCGAACTCAATTTGTATTCCTGATCACGAACTTTGACATCTCCCCAAAGTTTTGCGTACTTGTTGGCTTCGTCGTAGTACAGCGAATCACAGTAAAGATTGACATCGCCTTTCCGAATATGTACATTTCCATAAGCATGAACAATTTTCGCTCTGTCTTGGTAATGCGCAGAATCGCAGTACATGGTGTTTCCGTGGTAAGCAAAACTAACGGTACCAACGAGTCGGTGTCGTCCAGAAGTCCTGTCATAATAGATTTTTTCAGAACCGGGAAGAAGTTCCAAGGTTTTCTTTTGGGCATGCACGATTCCACTCAAAAAAAATGCGCCCAAGAAGAGCGCAATTTGTATGAATGGTTTTTGTTGCATTTTAGTGATTTGCTAATGTTTGTTTTCTGTCTGGTCCCACAGATACAACGTTGATTGGTACGTTTAATTGTGCTTCTAAGTAGGTAACATAATTTTTTAATGCATCCGGAGCGGATTCATAGTCTGATAATTCTGTCAAGTCACAGTTCCAACCTTCCAATTCCTCATATACAGGCGTGAATTCCAAATCACTTACGTCAAAAGGGAAATCATAGACTTTTTCGCCATCAATTAGGTAATGAGTACATACACTGATTTTGTCAAAAATACTAAGTATATCCGCTTTCATCATCGATAATTCAGTCACACCATTGATCATAATCGCATAGCGCATTTGAACAAGGTCAATCCATCCGCAACGACGTGGACGTCCAGTTGTTGCGCCAAACTCACGTCCTTCTCTGCGAATTTCTTCACCAACTTCGTCGTCTAATTCAGTAGGGAAGGGTCCACTTCCAACGCGCGTACAGTACGCTTTAAATATACCAATCACTTTTCCAATGCGTGTTGGAGCAATTCCAAGTCCAGTACACGTTCCAGCTGTCACCGTATTCGAAGAAGTAACAAACGGATAGGTTCCAAAATCGATGTCCAACATGGTTCCTTGAGCGCCTTCTGCAAGGACACGTTTTCCGTTCAATAATGCGGTATTTAAATACTGTTCACTGTCAACCGCTTGCAAATTTTTCAAAGTTTCGAGGGCATCCATCCATGGTTTCTCTAGTAACGAAAGATCGTATTCGAATCCTTCATAATGTTTCAACATACCCACGTGTTTCTCGACGAGCGCATCGTATTTTTCCTTGAAATTTGGAGAAAAGATATCGCCAACACGCAATCCGTTTCTTCCTGTTTTATCCATATAGGTTGGACCGATTCCTTTCAAGGTAGAACCAATTTTATTCTTTCCTTTTGATGTTTCTGATGCTGCATCTAAAAGTCGATGAGTAGGCAAGATCAAATGTGCTTTTTTTGAAAGCAGCAGGCGATTTTTAAAATCAATGTTAAATGGCGCTAATTTGTCTAGTTCGCCTTTAAAAATCACAGGATCTATAACAACACCATTACCAACTAGATTGACCACATTGGAATGAAAAATCCCGGAGGGAATCGTGTGAAGCACATGTTTAATGCCATTAAATTCTAAGGTGTGTCCAGCATTTGGTCCACCTTGAAAACGCGCAATAATATCATAATCAGGTGTTAAAACATCGACAATTTTTCCTTTGCCTTCATCACCCCATTGTAATCCTAATAATACATCTACTTTCATGCTTATTTTTTAAAGTATGCTTCAACTTCCATCATCGTGTTTGCCATATGAAACACTTGGTTGATTTTAGTCAGTTCAAAAATTTTCGTTAATTGTTCGTTGAGGTTCATGACAACAACATCCCCTTGATTCAATCTTGCACGTGTCAAGACTTTAATAAAAAAAGCTATTCCAGAAGAATTCACGTAGGACAAATTGGTCAAATCCAAAACGACATTCCAATTGGTTAAGGACTTCAATAGTTCTTGTGGTTTTATCAAATCCACATCTGACATAAGTTTCCCGTCAAAAGTTAAAATAGCAAACTGTATGTGATCCTTAAGGCTTACCTCCATTTTCAAGAATTTAACTTGTTTTTTATTCCGTAAAAATAAAGTGAGTGATGTTGAATTTTCACATCGAATAGGTCCTCAATGGTTGATTTAATTTGTTGAATGCGCGGGTCACAAAATTCGATTACTTCACCGGTATCTGTACAAATAACATGATCATGTTGTTTTGAACCGTGAGATTTTTCAAATTGCGCTAAGTTTTTTCCGAATTGGTGTTTTGTAACTAAGTTACATGCCAAAAGCAATTCAATGGTATTGTATAGTGTTGCTCGAGAAACTCGGTAATTGTGGTTTTTCATTTTAATGTAGAGTGTTTCCACATCAAAATGTCCTTCATATTGATATATCTCTGCTAGAATAGCAAAGCGCTCAGGGGTTTTTCTGTGTCCATTCTGTTCGAGATAGGCCGCAAAAATATCCTTTACTGTACCTGAAAGTTCGGTTATGTTCATAATTTCAGCAGAACAAATTTACGTATTTATTTAGTTGATAAACGGTTAACGAACATCGAATGTCTTTAGTTTATTAACACCTTTTTCACGTTTATGGACATAAAAAAAGGGAGGCGAACCTCCCTTTTATCTTTAGAATGAAAATCAGCTTATTCGCCTTTTTCCATTTTTTGTTTCAATTCAGCCAATCCACCTAAATCACCTAAGGTTGATTTTTCCGTGTTTTGGTTAATTGCTTTCACTGCTTGATCGGTTGAATTTCCGTTTCCGCCGTTTCCGCCGTTACCACTTCCACTTCCTCCGGCTGATTTCTTGCCAGATTTAGTCATGGTTGGTTTGTCTTCACCTTCTTCAAACATGCGTGTATGAGAAAGAACGATTTTCTTCGCGTCTTTGTTGAACTCGATTACTTTAAAGTCAAGGATTTCTTCCAATTTAGCGTTAGAACCATCTTCTTTTTTCAAGTGTTTAGCAGGACAAATTCCTTCAACACCGTAAGGAAGCGCAACGATACCAGACTTGTCTTTCATATCGATGATTGTTCCACTGTGTACAGTGCCTTCAGCGAAAGTTGCTTCAAACACATCCCATGGATTTTCTTCCAATTGTTTGTGTCCTAAAGAAATACGACGGTTATCGCGATCGATTTCCAATACAACAACTTCCATTTCTTCACCTACTTTACAGAATTCAGATGGATGTTTGATTTTCTTTTGCCAAGAAAGGTCAGAGATGTGAATCAATCCATCAACTCCTTCTTCTAACTCAACAAATACACCGAAGTTTGTGAAGTTACGTACTTTCGCCATGTGACGTGAAGAAACTGCATATTTCGTTTCGATATCATTCCATGGATCTGGCATCAATTGTTTGATACCTAAAGACATTTTACGCTCTTCGCGGTCTAATGTCAAAACAACTGCTTCTACGCTATCTCCAATTTTCATGAAGTCTTGTGCAGAACGTAAGTGTTGAGACCAACTCATTTCAGATACGTGAATCAATCCTTCTACACCTGCAGCGATTTCAATAAATGCACCGTAATCTGCCATGACAACAACTTTACCAGTTACTTTGTCACCAATAGCGATGTTTGTATCTAATGAATCCCATGGATGTGGTTGCAATTGTTTCAATCCTAATGCGATGCGTTTTTTATC
This sequence comes from uncultured Flavobacteriales bacterium, assembly GCA_903860985.1. Lineage (GTDB taxonomy): Bacteria > Bacteroidota > Bacteroidia > Flavobacteriales_D > Crocinitomicaceae > UBA952. The sequence goes on along the minus strand of CAIOSO010000036.1, from coordinate 32,344 downwards.
ATCATCAAAGTCAAGAATAACCACGTTGATTTTTTGATCCAATTCTAACATCTCTTCAGGATGCGAAACGCGCCCCCAAGAAAGGTCTGTAATGTGAATCAATCCATCTACACCACCTAAATCGATGAACACACCATAAGAAGTAATGTTCTTCACAATACCTTCTAATACTTGTCCTTTTTCTAATCCAGAGATGATTTGTTTTTTCTGTTCTTCTAATTCCGCTTCGATAAGCGCTTTGTGAGAAACAACTACGTTACGGAACTCTTCATTGATTTTCACAACTTTGAACTCCATGTTTTTACCAACGTAAATATCGTAATCACGAATTGGTTTCACATCAATTTGAGAACCTGGTAAGAATGCTTCAATACCAAATACATCAACGATTAATCCACCTTTCGTACGACATTTAACGAAACCAGTAATGATTTCACCTGTACGTAATACATCGTTCACACGAATCCACGCGCTGTGCATACGAGCTGTACGGTGAGAAACAACTAGCTGACCAGTTTTGTCCTCGCGACATTCTACATACACATCAACTACATCTCCAACTTTTAAATCTGGATTGTAACGGAATTCGTTTGCTGCAATAACACCTTCAGATTTGTAACCAATGTTAATGATTACTTCTTTCTTGTTTAATAGTGCAACTGTACCTTGAATTACTTCTTTCTCGTTGATAGAAGTTAAGGTTTTTTCGTAAACATCAGATAATTCTGATCTTTCGATTTGAGTGTAACCGTCTAATTGTAACGCTTCCCAATCAAAATCTGCAGCTCCCTGCATTTCAATACTTTTTGCCATGTGGCTGAATAATTTGTATTCCGGAATCCCTGATTTTCCAGAAGGATGAAACATATTTGTCATTGTGAACAGGACACAACTTCCTCTTTTGAGGGTGCAAAGATAGTAATAATTCCTTTTCAGAACAAGGAATTTCCTTTTCTTCTATCGAAATATATAAATAAGCTTGGGCAAACCCTTAATTATCGCTTATGTTCTTTGGGAAAAGCGCAAAGGTTTGAAATTGTTTTCCTTGTTGCGACATGCACTTACGCCATAAATTAGCGATGTTTTTAGAGAGTAAAGTGTTACTTGGAATATTGTTCACACATATCCAAGCGCGTTCTTTTATTTCTTGCTCCAATTGACCTTTGCTCCATCCGGAATAACCAATAAAAAAACGAATATTTTCTTTGTTTACTTCCTTCAACGATAAATTCGTAAATATTTCCGTTAAATCTCCTCCAAAAAACAATCCTGGAAGAATTTCCTCACTGGATTCGATGCCATTAAAGGTATGTAGGTAAAACAAGCTGTTGTTTGCGACCGGACCACCAATAAACACGGGGATTTCCTTTGGAGCAATGTCAATTAAATCGTTTAACTCTACATCTGCTTTGTGATTCAGGACAAATCCAAATGTTACTTCTGGTAAATACTCACACAAGAAAATAACCGATCGCTCAAAATGAGGATCCTGTAAAAAAGGTTCTGAAAGCAAGATACATCCTTTAGCAGGTGGAATACCATTAATGAAATCGAATGTCTCGTTAAGCTTCATGTGACAAAGATACGTCAACGGACAATCTGAAGGTTTATTTTACGTTAATTTCGAAGAAAAGCGGGGAAATTAATCCTGTCAGACATTGGAATTATGCACAAATCAATTAAAGAACTTAACTTTGTCCTATGTGTTTCGTTTGCATAATGTAGACCTATAACCCATCAAACACCGAATTATTTTTTCAAGACATGGCTCAAAAACCATCCATACCTAAAGGAACACGTGACTTTCTCCCAAGTGAGGTAGCCAAAAGAACCTATCTTTTCGAATCCATCAAATCCGTTTTTAAACGCTATGGATTTGCTCCAATTGAAACACCAAGTTTTGAATTATCCTCAACGCTAATGGGGAAATATGGCGAAGAAGGAGATCGCTTAATCTTTCGAATCTTGAATTCTGGGGATAAAATGCGTAAAGCAGATTTGGATGCCTTAGCAAATGATAACTTACCAAAGTTCGCTTCCTCTTTAGCCGAAAAAGCCTTGAGATACGATTTAACCGTTCCATTTGCGCGCTTCGTCGTACAACATCAAAACGATTTAACTTTTCCATTTAAACGCTACCAAATTCAAGCAGTCTGGCGCGCGGACCGTCCACAACATGGAAGGTACCAAGAGTTCTTTCAGTGCGATGCCGATGTTGTAGGTTCTGATTCCTTACTTTGCGAAGTAGAATTGATTCAGATTTTTGACGATGTCCTTACGAATTTAAACATTCCTTCCTTCACCATTTATTTGAACAACCGTAAAATCCTGAGTGGAATCGCAGAGGTGTGTGGGGAAGCAGATCGCATTATCGACTTAACAGTTGCTATTGATAAGTTAGATAAAATAGGCGAGGATGGCGTATTGAATGAACTGTCTCAAAAGGGAATTAGTGATGCCGCCATCAATAAAATCAAACCACTTTTTCAATTTGCAGGAAGCAATAACGAAAAACTTCAGCTGATGCGTAACTATTTAGCGAAATCTGAAGTGGGAATGAAAGGAATAGAGGAGTTGGAATATGTGATGAATCTCGTTGATTCAATGGGGCTTAAGCGCGCTGATTTAGTATTTGACTTAACTCTAGCTCGCGGGTTGAATTATTACACCGGAGCCATTTTTGAAGTGAAAGCAAATAATGTCAACATGGGTTCTATTTGTGGAGGCGGGCGTTACGATGACTTAACAGGACTCTTCGGCTTAAATGGACTTTCCGGAGTAGGGATTTCCTTTGGTGCGGATCGAATATACGATGTGATGTCAGAATTAAATTTGTTTCCTGAATCTATTACGAAAGGACTAAAAGTACTTTTCATCAATTTTGGAGAGGCGGAAGTTCAAAAGTGTCTTTCCTTGGCTCGTGAAATCCGTGAGTTGAACATCGACTGTGAAGTATATCCAAGCACAGCTAAACTTCATAAACAAATGAAATATGCGAATGATCGATCCGTTCAATATGTCGTTTTACTTGGTGAAGAAGAATTGAAATCTGGAACCTTAAGCTTGAAAAATATGGAGACAGGAGAACAAGAAACCCTAACTTATAAATCATTCACCACTAAAATAGCCGAATTATGAAATTACTATGCATGATACTTATGACCTTGGTTTTGTTTGCCTGCGGTTCAACAAGCACAAAAGGAAAATGGAATGAGGAAGATCGTAAAGAAGCGTTAAAGGACGTTAAAGAATACTCGAGCGCATTGGAAACACTTGGATCCGCAAAAGACTTATGTTTTGATTGTTATATAGATAGTCTAGAGAAAATCTATGAGAATTATGATGCAGCGAAGAAATTAAATGAAGATGATCGCTTAGGTATTTTAATGGAATGTGCCATTCAATACGTTCATTACAATTGATGATTTAGAAGCAAAAAAAAGTCCAGACCTTGCTGTCTGGACTTTTTTTTAGTTCGAAATATCCTACCAAATCTTAGCGATTTTCTTTGAGTCATTCCTCATTACGCGTCCTTCTTTGACGTCGAACGCTTCGAAGAATTCTGGACAATTTTTCAATGGACCATTCACGCGATACATTCCAGGAGAATGCGGGTCATTCGCAATGCGATTTTTCATTTCCTCATCGGTGTACTTAATTTTCCATAATTGAGCGTATGCGATAAAGAAGCGTTGCGCTGGCGTAAATCCTTCACGTACTTCATTTGCCTTAAACTCTGCCGTTCTTTTGTACGCATAAAACGCCATGGTGAGTCCGCCTAGGTCTGCAATATTCTCTCCCATGGTTAAATCTGGATTCACACATTGATCCACCATCGGACAAAAAGCTGCGAATGTTTCACCGAGAATTTTCGTTTTTTCACCGAAAGATTGTAAGTCTTCTTCTGTCCACCAATTTTTAAACGAGCCATCTGCAGCAAACTTTGCACCCATATCATCAAAACCATGTGTGAATTCGTGTCCGATCACCATTCCAATTCGACCATAATTGACAGCATCCTCCGATTTCTCGTCAAAGAACGGTGCTTGCATGATTCCCGCTGGAAAAGCGATTTCATTTAAAAGTGGATGGTAATATGCGTTCACCATGTGTGCGGGCATTCCCCACTTTTCTTTATCCACATCTTTCTTCAAGTCTGCAAAGTTCTTTTTCACACTATAGCGGTTCATTTCTTTGACATTGGCTAAATAATCATCTGGCGAGAAATTCAAACTAGAATAATCTTCCCATTTATCCGGAAATCCAAGTTTTCGTCCGATAGATGAAAGTTTATTCAATGCTTCAAGCTTCGTTGCGTCCGACATCCAATCTAAGTTTTGAACGCGTTCCTTGAAAACAGCAAGTAAATTATCAACCATTTCATTGACACGCGCTTTTGCTTCCTTGGAGAAGTGTCTTTCGACGAATGCTTTTCCAAGTAGTTCTCCAATTTCGATGTTCGTAATCTCATCAATCGCTTTTTCATTTAAGGGTTTTTGAACTTTTTTTCCACTTAATGTTGTTCCGTAAAAATCAAAGTTCAATGCGACAAATTGCTCATTTAAATTTCCAGCATAATGGTTCAAAACATTCCATTTTAGGTAGTTTTTCCATGTTGAAATCGATTCACCCTCTAACATTTCCGCTACTTTTTTCAGGTAACTTGGATTACTAACAATAATCGTATCTGGAATCTGGCAACCAACCGTTGAGAAATAATAACGAAGATCAAAGGAACCCAATAAGTTGATGGTTTCCTTCAAACTTTTTTTGTTGTATGTTTTTTCAGGGATTCTCATTTCCGCTGGACTCATCATGGATTCTGCTAATCTCTTTTCGAAACCTACGATTTCTTCGCTCATTTTTTGTGCTTGTTCCATATCGTAACCAAGAAGTGCAAATGACTTGGAGATGTGTCGTTTGTATGCTTGAAGAATTTCCTTTTTGTTTTCTGTCAAATAGTAATCTTTGTTTGGTAAGCCAATACCACCTTGACCCATGTAAGCAGCATTCTTAGTGACATTTTTCATGTCTTGTCCCACACCAAAACTAAAAACGGAACCAATTCCATCGCGGTGATTCATGGCAATTGACGTGACGATAAAGTCTTTTCGATTCATTGAATCAATGCGACTGAGTTCACCTTTTATTCCAGATAATCCCAATTGATTTCTTCGCTCCATATTCATGAAAGAAGCATAATAGGATCCAAGTAATTGATTCTGAGAACCTTTTACTTCTTGACTTGCCTTGGCATCCTCCAGGATGGCTGTCAATTTCTTTTTATTTTCTTGATCTAACTCATTAAAACTACCCCAACGTGATTCAGAAGGAGGGATCTCATTGTTTTTCACCCAACTTCCATTCGCAAAAAGAAAGAAATCATCTTGTGGTTTGATGGTCTGGTCTAAATACTCCATGCTGATGGTGTTGAAATTCCCGCTTGAGAGGGAAACTTCTTTTTTTGCACAGGAGCTGATTAAAATCAAACTCGAAACAGCAAGTAAAGTTTTATGTAACATGTGTATTAATTAAGGGGTGTATATAACATTTCAACGTGTGGAATTCCATCTTCTTCGTAGTTCTTTCCTGTTGAGAAGAATAAATGACCGTTGTAAAATCGTTCGAGGTGTTTTTGTGCGGAAATACGAACTGGGACTCTTCCAAATTCTTTTTCGCAAAAAGCCATGCATTTGTTCATGAGTTCGTGTCCTTGTCCGTTCCCACGAAGTTCTTCTTGCAAGACAACTCTACCGATGGATACTTCACCGTAAGAAATTCCAGGAGGAAGAATGCGTGCGGTCGCAACAATATTACCCATTCCATCTCGACAAATTAAGTGGTAACATTTTTTATCCTTTCCATCAAGGTCTTGGTAAACGCAATTTTGTTCTACGACAAATGTTTTTAAGCGAACGGCGACAATGTCATGAAATTCAACGACGCTCAATTCACTAAAGTGTTTGCATTGAAAATTTAAATTCATGGCCTAAATTTAATGCTTTTTTAGTTGATGGTTATTAATTGAGGTGAATTGAATAATTGTTCTGGAGAGACCATAGGTTCATCATAAGGAATGTCGTTGCCGTAACGTTGTTTCATGACTTTTCTAACAATGGGTCCATCGATGTTGAAATCTCTCAAGGGCAAAGCGTTGGCTAATTTGACATGACACGCATTCCAATAGCTCTTATAAACGAGTTCAGAACAATACATTTCTTTGTCCGACCAATTAAACACTCCATCGTAATTCTTTCCAAATTGCGAAATTACATAGTTCTTTAATGATTGTATTTCAGCTTTTCCAAGTTGTGTGGAGTCTTTTAATCGCTTAACCACATACATTTCATTTACACCACTTTCAATCCATTCGTCCAAACGACGTTTGCCGACAGGTTGAATAGCTTCATACACATACGCGACATTGTTTTCATAAAAGATGATGCCGCAATGTGAGAAGGGTGAATTCGTCGCTTCTTCAATTGCTGCGCTTTGCGGGGAAGGTGAGGACTGAAAAATGATGTCACCATCTTTGAATTTTTGTGCGTAATTCTGACAAGAAAGCAAAAGGAGAAGTAGGAGGGATGACACTAATTTCATATTGGCTGATTAATAAGATCCGAAATACCTTCTCAAAAACCATTCTGCTGCAAGCAAAAAGAAAAGAAGGGAAAAGACCCAGAGGTAGTCTAATAAATCATCAAAGGTGTGGTCTTCATAAGTGACCGTTGCGATGTCGTTCCGCTTCGCTAATTCATCCAACATGCTTCGGTAGGAGGAAAGCGCATGGAAAGAACCATTCGATTGTTTGGATAGTTGTTTTAAGGTACCATGATTCGCAAAGGACTCTAATTTCTCCAATTGAATCTCTTCGACGATGAAGACTCCTGATTTTTCGTATTTCTTACCATTGAAAGCAGTGCGCGCTTTCCAAGCGTATTTCCCCGGAGTTAATTTCCCCTGATTCAATTTGTATACGCTTCTAGCAATGGCAAATTGAGATTTGTATTGTTTACCGCGCTCATTTGTAAGGGTAAAGTCGATTTTCGGACCAGTAATAGGTTCCATAGATGCATTGTAGAAGGAGGCGGTGACGATAAGTTCCTCTTCGCTGTTCATGCGTTTTGGAAGTTGAACACGCAGACCCATTCCTTGGTTTTTCACCATCAGGTAGTTTGCAATTTTACCAATAAACTCATTAAACACATCATGGTTTTGATGACGAATAAAATCATTCAGTCTCCAACGCCAGATTCCTTCACCGAAAATCACCCCATTTTTCACTTTTTCTCCTTTTGAAAAGAAAAGTAAGGGATCATTTTTTTTAATTTTTCCAATTCGTTGATACAATAAAACTTCCGCACTTGGATCCACTTTAATGGCGCCAAACTTTGCAGTCAAAGGTGGGAGGAAGTCAATGGAGGATTTGCACGCTTCACTTAATTCGAATGCGTTAAATCCGCTGTTGAATGTAGGTTCCAGTTCTTCCGATTGACTAGAACTACTGGATTTTAATCCGATGGACAATTTCCCGATTTCATTCGCATCTGTTTGTTGACCAAGTACATATAGCACAGGGATCCCAACTGACCTTAATCGTTGATGTTGTGCTGCGTCGAATTGAATTCCTGGCTCATGCCAAATCACCAAGTCAACTTTGTTGAGGGATTGATCCCAATCCTTCAGCATCATGCTTTTCACTTCGTAATTTTCATTGCGCTCCAAGACGTCTTTGAATGCACTCATGTCCGGATGCGGAGCGGCAGAAAGTAAAAGTATTTTACTTCGTGCATCAACCACTTCAATGTAAAAATTCCTACGGTTATTTTTGATTGAATATTCACCGTTTAGATTGGAAATGACAGCCGTATAAGACTGAACTCCGACCTTATCAGCCTTCAACTGAAAGTCCACTTGTTTAAAGTTCTTTTTCTGATTTCCGTAAGCAATGGTTTGACTTGCTACTGTTTTTCCATTGTGCAAAATGCTCACAGTTGCACTTTTTCCCGCTAGTTTAAAGGATTCAATATCGACTTCTACAGGGAAGTCGTTGTTTAAATAAGCCAGATCATTGGCTGAAACGTTTTTGACGAAATGATCTCTTTTTGGAGTTGTGTCTCCAATAGCTAAGGTGAAAACCGGGGTCAAATTTAATTTCTCAGCGGCATAACTTGGATTCGATCCAACATTGTAATTTCCATCTGAAATCAAGGCGACTCCACCGACGTTTCGGTTGTAAAACTGTGTATTGATGGCTTCAAATCCGAGTTCAAGGTTCGTGCTCTTTTCGTTAAATTGGATTTGATTCGTTCCCTGCTCACTTCCAATCGTCCATTCAATGAGTTCAAATTGATTAGCGTAACGTTCTGTCAATTCCTTGCGGTAACTTTCAAGATTTTTATCCACGGACGAACTATCCTTAAAGTTCTTCATCGAGGATGAATTATCTACAAGTGTGATGAAAATGGGCTTTTCATCGCGAAAATGCGTTGCTTCGAAAACGAGACCGAGTAAGAGCAATCCAATTAAAAACAGTGAGGAAAAGCGCAAAGATTTCATCAGCATCTTTTTCCATCCCGCTAAATCGGTGAACCAACTCACTTTTTTGTAATAAAAATAAGTCAACACAAAGGATAAAAGTCCAATCGGAACAAGCCACCAAAGTGAGAAATCTGTGAGTAAATGCATGGCTTCAAAAATAAGGACAATTCCGGAAATGTCGCGATTTCTTTTCTGTTTAAAATCAAATTCAAAAAAGGAATCCGTAAATTCGTGAAAATTTTCAAGCATATGTCAAAAACAGTTTACATCGTTGCTGCGGCAAGAACTCCAATGGGAGCATTCATGGGCGGCTTATCAAGCATTCCTGCAACCCAATTAGGATCTGTAGCAATCAAAGGAGCATTAGAAAAAGGAAACGTAGATGCGAGCATCATTGATGAAGTATTTATGGGGAATGTACTACAAGCTGGAGTTGGTCAAGCACCGGCTCGTCAAGCAGCTCTTGGTGCTGGACTAGGAAATAATGTTCCATGTACAACCGTAAACAAGGTATGTGCATCCGGAATGAAAGCGATTATGCTCGGAGCACAATCCATTCTTGCTGGTGATAACCATGTGGTTGTGGCAGGTGGAATGGAGAACATGTCTCAAGTTCCACATTACCTAGACGGACGAAACGGAGTGAAATTCGGAAACATTACCATGTTAGACGGAATCACGAAAGATGGACTTTTAGATGTGTACAGCAAAGTACCAATGGGTAACTGTGCTGAATTGTGTGCGAAAGAACACAATATTACACGTGAGGATCAAGATCAATTCGCTGTGGATTCCTACACAAAAGCAGCAAATGCTTGGAATGCAGGTCGATTCAACAACGAGATTGTTGCTGTTGCGGTTCCTCAACGTAAAGGTGATCCAATCATGGTTTCTGAAGATGAAGAATATAAAAACGTCTTTTTGGATAAAATTCCATCTTTACGTCCTGCGTTTGACAAAGAAGGAACAATTACTGCTGCGAATGCATCGACATTAAACGATGGAGCTTCAGCATTGGTTTTAGCTTCGGAAGAAGCAGTTGCGAAATTTGGTTTGACACCAATCGCGAAAATCGTTAGTTACGCAGATGCGGCACAAGCACCAGAATGGTTTACAACAGCGCCTTCATTGGCGATTCCTAAAGCGTTAGCAAAAGTAAACATGACTGTTGCAGATGTTGATTTCTGGGAATTGAACGAAGCGTTTGCTGTTGTTGGGATTGCCAACACAAAGATTCTTGGACTAGATCCAGCGAAGGTTGATGTAAACGGTGGTGCAGTCGCACTTGGACACCCACTTGGAAACTCAGGTTCTCGTGTGATTGTTACCTTGATCAACGTACTAAAACAAAACAATGCAAAAATTGGTGGAGCTGGAATTTGTAACGGTGGTGGAGGTGCATCCGCAATGATTATCGAGAACATCTAAAAAATAGAATCATCTAAATTCATATAAAAGGGCAGGAGTTGATCCTGCCCTTTTTTGTTTTTTGTATTTTTATTGAATGAGAACAGTTCTATTTCTTCTTTTTATTCTTCCAACGATTCTTCGTGCGCAAAACAGCAACTTGATTCCCTTTGTCAATCCTTTAATTGGAACGAAAAACGCTGGACACACCTTTCCTGGAGCAACCGTTCCATTTGGATCCGTTCAGTTGAGTCCAGATACGGACACCATTCCGATGTTAGTGAATGGACAATACCAAAAAGATGTCTATCGTTATTGTGCAGGATATCAATACGATGACTCAAGTATTGTTGGGTTTTCGCATACCCATTTTAGTGGAACAGGTCATTCTGATTTAGGTGACATCCTTCTCATGCCAAATTCAGGTTCGATTCAATGGAATCCTGGAACGGCAAGTCAGACGGATAAAGGATATCGATCGCGATTTTCACATCAGAACGAGCAAGCGACTGCTGGACTTTACCGCGTTTTTTTAGATGAGCCTAAGGTTCAAGTGGAATTAACGAGCACAGAGCGCGTTGGAATTCATCATTATCAATTTCAAGAGGGAAAAGACAATCATGTTTTGATGGATTTGACCCATGGAATCTACAATTATGCGGACAAAAATGTTTGGTGTTTTATCCGAATGGAAAACGATACGTTAATAACAGGTTATCGTCAAACAAACGGTTGGGCTCGCTCAAGAACGGTGTATTTTGCGATTTCCTTTTCAAAACCCATCACCGAATATGGATTTAAAACCGTAAAACCAACTGCCTACAATGGATTTTGGAGAAAGTTTGATGTCGAACATAATTTCCCTGAAGCGGCAGGAGAAGGATTAAAAGCCATTTTTAAATTTGGAAGTGAAACGGATGTACAGATAAAAGTTGCGTTGTCCTCCGTGGATATCGACGGTGCATTGTTAAACTTAAAAACAGAATGTCCACATTGGAATTTCAATTCCTACGTGGAAGATGCCCAAGAAAAATGGAATGAGAAATTGAACATCATTCAAGCAGACTTTTTAAGTCAGGATGAAAAAGTAACGTTTTACACTTCGCTATACCATACATTTTTAGGACCAACCTCGTACATGGATGTTGATCACCGTTACAAAGGATTGGACCAACGCATTCATCAAGCCAATGGATTTGTGAATTACACGACTTTTTCTCTGTGGGACACCTATCGTGCACAACATCCTTTCTTGAATTTGATTCAACCAAAAGTCAATGCGGACATGATTCAGTCCATGTTGGCACATTACGACCAAAGTGTACACCACATGCTTCCCGTTTGGTCACATTACGCAAATGAAAACTGGTGTATGATCGGCTATCACAGTGTCTCCGTTCTTGCTGATGCCATGATCAAAAGCAATCCTGGATTTGATTATTCTCGTGCATTAAAAGCAGCTGTAACAACATCCAACCAACGATTTTATGAAGGATTAGGCGCTTATATAGATTATCAATTCGTTCCGGAAAACTTAAGCGGGAATTCAGTTTCCAAGACCTTGGAATACGCCTATGACGATTGGTGTATTGCTCAAATGGCTAAAAAATTAGGTCAAGATTCCTTGCATGCGATTTACCAAAAACGTGCGGCTTTTTACAAGAACCAATTCGATTCCTCAATTGGATTTATGCGTCCAAGAATGTCAGATGGAAGTTTCAAAAAGGAATTTGATGTACTAAGTACACACGGACAAGGATTCATCGAAGGAAATGCATGGAATTATTCCTTGTATGTTCCGCAGGATCCAAAGAGTTTGATGGAATTAATGGGTGGTGAAAAACGATTCATTGAGCATTTAGATTCCTTGTTTACCATGTCACTTCCGGATAAATACTTTGCAGAGACAGAAGACATCATGCGCGATGGAATCATTGGGAATTATGTCCACGGAAACGAACCCTCGCATCATGTCCCTTACTTGTACAATTACACGAGTCAAGCATGGAAGACACAAGCGACGACACGGATGATTTTACCGTTGCAATATAAAGCAAAACCTGATGGACTTGGAGGAAACGACGACTGTGGACAAATGAGCGCCTGGTATATTTTTACGGCTTTGGGATTTTATCCCGTTGCTCCCGGTTCAACGGATTATGCGCTTACAAGTACAAGTGTCAAATCCGCGACCATTCATTTGCCCGAAGGGAAACAATTTAATATTGTGGTTAAAAACCAAGCAATCAACAATGTTTACATTCAGTCCATCAGTTTAAACGGAATTCCTTTATTGAAACCCTTTATTACTCACGAGCAAATTGTCAGTGGAGGGATGTTAGAAGTGAAAATGGGTGCTAAACCAAACAAAAAATTATTTCATTGAGATTCGAACTTTTGGATGAACATTCTTCGCATTCTCATGTTTTAAAGGCATGTATCAATTAAAGACCACACAGTTTATTCCCGCAACCATGACGGAATGTTGGGATTATTTTTCATCCCCAGGGAATTTGAAAGAAATTACTCCTCCCGGAATGGGATTCAACATCAAAACCGATCTTCCAGCGAAGATGTACGAAGGAATGATGATTGAATATAAAGTCACTCCTCTGTTGGGAATTCCAATGACTTGGATTACAGAGATTAAGGCAGTGAAGGAAGGACAATTCTTCATTGATGAGCAGCGTAAAGGACCCTATGCGATTTGGCACCATGAACATCACTTTAAAGAAGTGGATGGAGGTGTAGAAATGACAGATATCGTTAGTTATGAAGTACCATTTGGGATTTTGGGAAGACTGGTTCACCCGATTATTGTCAAACCAAAATTGGATCAAATCTTCAAGTACAGAACCAAAAAAGTAGATGAGATTTTTCCAAATAAAAAGTAAGCTGAACGCTCAAACAATTTCGTAACTTTAACTTATGGAAAATACCGAAATAATAAAGGTTCAACACCTCGCGAAAAACTTCGGGAGTTTTCAAGCGGTGAAGGATGTGTCTTTTACGGTCAACAAAGGAGATGTATTTGGATTTCTAGGTCCAAATGGAGCAGGGAAGAGCACCACAATTCGCTGCATGTTGTCGCTCATTAAGCCAGACAATGGACAAATTCAGTTGTTCGGAAAAGACCTGAACAAGCACCGAAATGAAATTCTATCCAAAGTTGGAAGCATCATTGAGAAGCCGGACTTTTATCGGTATTTATCCGCGGAAAAGAATTTGGCCATTTTTGCACGCATTTCTGGGAAAGATGTTTCCAAACGTGAAATAGCTGAAATGTTAGATTTTGTAGGCTTAAATGGACGAAACCGAGACAAAGTTGCTGGATTTTCACATGGAATGAAACAACGCTTAGGGATTGCACAGACCTTGTTGCATCAACCGGATTTAATTGTTTTAGATGAACCAACAACCGGATTAGATCCACAAGGAATCGTTGAAATTCGAAATTTAATTTTGCGATTGAAATCAGAGCAAAATAAAACAGTTATTCTTTCCTCTCACCAGTTATCCGAAATCGAGTTGATTTCGAATCGAATGGTCATCATCAATAAGGGTCAGTCGATTATCGAAGGAGATGTCAAGGAATTGTTGAATGCGCAAGAAATGGTTGTTCAGCTCGAGGTGAATGACATGGAAAAAACGATAAATGTCCTCAAAATACGTTTTGAAAGTGCCAGCTTCAAACAAATCAATGAACGCATCATCGAAGTAAACATCGAAAAACAACTTGTTCCAAGTTTGAACCAAACCTTAGTTCAAGAAGGCGTGGAAGTTCATGCAATGGAGCCGAAACGAAAACTCGAAGATTTTTTCATGAAAATAATCCAATCCTAATGTTACTGAAAAATACGTATAACGAGTTTATTAAGATCCTCGCAAAACCAAGAAGTTACCTGGGAATTGGTGCATTGACACTTCTTGTATTACTGATATTATTTGCCATGAAGGCGGATGGAAAATCGTTTATTTCCTTTGTTACTGCATCCTTTGAACAAACATTGTCCTTCAATGGCAATATTTTGAATGGAAATCTGATTGCGTTTATCATTCTTCAAATGCTAATTGTCCATATTCCACTTTTGGTTTCCTTGGTGACTGGTGATTTGATATCCGGAGAAGCCGCGATGGGAACGATTCGAATGATGGCGACAAAACCCATCTCTCGAACGCAAATTGTTCTTTCCAAGTTTATTGCTGGAGCAGTTTATACCTTCATCCTCACTTTATGGCTTGGATTCCTTGCGTTAATCGTTGGGAAATGGATGTTTGGCACCGGAGATTTAATTGTGCTGAATAGCGATGGATTAGTGATATTGAAGGAACAAGATATCTTATGGAGATATGGATTAAGTTTCGGCGTGGCTTATTTAGCGTTATTAACGATTTCTACGTTGTCCATTTGCTTATCTGCGTTTGCCGAAAACTCCATTGGTCCAATCGTTAGTACGATGTCCATCATCATTCTCTTTACGATTATTGGCACCTTGGATGTTTCGGTCTTTGACTCCATCAAACCCTTCCTTTTTACGACACACATGGCTTCCTGGCGTTCGTTTTTTGAAGATCCAGTTCCATGGACAACCATTCGGAATTCAGTTTCGATTCTCGTTATTCACAACATTGTTCTCGTTTTGATCGCAGTGTACAAATTCAATAAAAAAGACATCACTTCCTAATGAAAGCAATTCTATCCCTTTTATTTTTCGTTCATTCGTTTGCCGTTTTTTCTCAAGAAGTTGATGCGGATGTAGTGATTCAACAAGTTGTTCAAAAACTAAACACTGTCAAGGATTACTCGGTTGAAGCCAACATCAAAACGAATATTCCATTGATTAAAATCATGCCGGTAAACGCCTCCATTTATTTCAAACAGAAGGACAAATTCAAAGTGGTTTCCAAAGGAATTGTTATTTTACCGAAGCAAGGATTTACGGATGTAAATACCTTTCTCATGAATAAAGGTTCGTACATGGCGGTGTCAAGCGGGACAAAAACCATCGGTGAGATCAAGACAAATTTGATTACCGTTATTCCTACTGGTGAGACAAGTGAGATTATTTTAGCGAAACTTTGGATTGATACGAAAAGAAATGTAATCATACGGTCACAGGTAACCACGCGCTCAAGTGGGACGGTTATTGTGGATTATTCCTATGGCACCGAAGTTCAATTTGGACTTCCAAATCAATTAACCTTTACGATTGATGTTAAGAAGTTTAAAATGCCCAAGAGTGTGGCAGCAGATTTAAACAAAACGGATCAACAGAAGAAAAAGACGGCAGATAAAGACCAAAAAGGAACGATCGTCATCAAACTAACGAATTACAAAGTGAATAAAGGCATCAGTGATGCCGTATTCAAAGAAAAGTAACTTACTTCTTGAATGGTTTGATTTCCTTTAATTCTGATTCTTTCAGTTCTTGCTCATGCTCAAGGTCATAATCGTTTTGCAACATGAGCCAGAATTTTCCGGTAGTTCCAAAATATTTGGCAAAACGCAGTGCGCTATCAGCTGTGATGCGACGGTTTCCTTTTAGTATCTCACTGATGCGTGTTTGAGGCAGGAATGTTTCCTTCGCCAAACGATAGGGAGTAATTTCTAACGGAACTAAAAACTCTTCGAGTAATACTTCTCCGGGATGAATGTTTTTTAATTTTCCCATGACTTTTTCTGTTAATGATAATCTACTAGTTGTACATCAAGCGCGTCATTTTCATACCAGATAAAAATGATACGCCACTGTTGGTTCACACGTATACTATGATAGGAGGAAAGTGTGCCACGCAATTTCTCTAAACGATTTGCGGGCGGAACCCTTAAATCATTTAAGTTTGAGATGCATGAAGCATTTTTAACTTTCGACGTGCTATTTGTTGAATTTCGGGAGGATACTTTTTGGATACTTTACCCAAATAGATTTTCTCTGTTTCTTTATTCCTAAATAGCTTTATCATAGTAACGTTTTGTGTTACCAACGTCAAAAGTAAGTATTTATTTCAAGGAAATTGAAAAAACAAAAAAAAATCAAATTGCTTCGTCGTCGACTTGCAGCATGTGCAACAAACGATGGATGATCGGGGAAAAGAATACAGCTGTGCAAGTAAGAAAAGCAACACCGCTATAAAGTGCGTAAAAGCTAGAGAATAATTTTGCTGCATCTGTATCTAACGAAATGACGGGCCCCATTCCCGTAAGGATCATACAAGCCATGTGAAAGGCATCTACCCAGCTAGGAGCGCCAAAGTATTTATAACCAATTGTTCCAATTCCAACGGAAAAAACAATAAGCGCTAACGCAAAAAGCATGTACCGAAATACACGTTTAACGAATACATTGACGTCGGCTACTTTTTGCTTTTTATGCTCGAATTTCATTTTGTGTTGTTATATACACGCTTTAATTTCTTCGATGATGCGTTTTGCCAATTGATCGGCCGCTTGCTCATCCTTGCTTTCAGAATAAATTCGAATGATTGGTTCCGTGTTACTCTTTCTCAAATGTACCCATTCTTTGTCAATGTAGATTTTCACACCGTCAATAATGTCCACTTCTTCGTGTGCGTATTTCGCCGCCATATCCGCTAGGACTTTGTCCACGTTAATGTCAGGAGTCAGTTCGATTTTATTTTTGGAAATTGTGTACTTTGGATAGCTGTCGCGAAGTGCCGAAACACTTTTTTTCTCATGAGCCAAGTGACTCAAGAACAAAGCGATTCCAACGAGTGAATCACGTCCATAATGCAATTCAGGATAAATGATTCCACCGTTTCCTTCACCACCGATTACAGCGTTTACTTCCTTCATTTTCGTCACTACATTAACCTCTCCGACTGCCGCAGCTGCGTATGTTAATCCACGTGCTTCCGTGATATCGCGCAAGGCTCTGGTTGAAGATAAATTTGACACGGTTGATCCAGGCGTGTGTTTCAATACATAATCCGCGCAAGCAACCAAGGTATATTCTTCACCGAACATCGATCCATCTTCACAAACCAATGCTAAACGATCTACGTCTGGATCCACAGTGATTCCAAAGTCTGCATTCACTTCAAGAATTTTAGCTGATAAATCTGTTAAATGTTCAGGGAGCGGTTCGGGATTGTGTGGAAAATGTCCGGTTGGCTCACAGTACATTTCCGTGATTTTCGTCACGCCTAATGCACGTAACATAGCTGGAACAAAGATTCCACCGGTTGAATTCACGGCATCTACCACAATGTTAAAGTCTGCCGCAGCAATTGCTGCTTTGTCCACCAATGGTAAAGCCAAAATGGCATCAACGTGTTTTTGTAAATAGGAATCATCATTACGAACGACTCCCAAGTCATCCACGTCGGCAAAAACAAAGCGTTCTTGTTCGGCAATACTCAAGACTTCCTCACCATCTTTTCCGCTGATAAATTCACCTTTCTCATTGAGCAACTTCAAGGCGTTCCATTGTTTTGGATTGTGGCTTGCGGTTAAAATGATTCCACCTTGTGCATGTTCCATTGTAACAGCAACTTCTACTGTCGGTGTCGTTGAAAGTCCAAGGTTAATCACATCGATTCCAAGTCCAAGTAGGGTAGAGACCACCAAGTCAGAAATCATAGCTCCTGAGATACGTGCATCACGTCCAATCACCACGCGGATTTTTTGTCCTGGATTACGTTCCATGAGCCAAGATCCATAAGCTGCTGCAAACTTCACTGCGTCAATTGGCGTTAAACCATTGTTCACAGTTCCACCAATGGTTCCACGGATACCAGATATTGATTTAATTAATGTCATGTGCTAAAGTTAAGCGAATTTCTTTTTGTTGGAGATCATTTGAAGACAAGCTGCTGCTGCTTCAATTCCTTTATTCCCATGTTTACCTCCTGCGCGGTCTAAGGATTGTTGTTCGTTGTTGTCTGTGAGTAAACAAAATGCGACAGGTTTATTGGTCTTTAACATGACATCCATGATGCCTTGTGTTGTTCCTGAGCAAACGAAGTCGAAATGACGCGTTTCTCCTTGAATTACCACGCCAATAGCAATGACGCCATCAATATCTCCACGCTCGCAGAAATATTGTGCTCCTAAGGGTAATTCAA
This sequence comes from uncultured Flavobacteriales bacterium, assembly GCA_903860985.1. Taxonomy (GTDB): domain Bacteria; phylum Bacteroidota; class Bacteroidia; order Flavobacteriales_D; family Crocinitomicaceae; genus UBA952. The sequence goes on along the minus strand of CAIOSO010000036.1, from coordinate 14,311 downwards.
ATGCTCCCGGCACGCGTTGAATGTGAATATTTGATTCCACGACACCATTTTCTAGTAAGGTTGCGATTGCACCTTCCATCAAACGATTAGTAATGTGATTGTTCCAATCAGAAACAACAATGCCGATTTGGAAATCGGCACCATTGCTTATATTTTCAGTTGAATACGAAGATAGATTTTTGTTGGCTGTCGCCATCGTCTTTCTTATTTAGTGCTCACACGAGCAATGTATTTATCAATTCCATTTTGAGATGAGTATGCTGGATAGTCATCACGAATGCGTGTGTAAAATCCTTCTGCATCCTCATTCTTTTTCAATTTCTCCGCAACCAATCCTGCTTTAAACAAATACATCGGTGTTGTTAACTCATTGTCTTGTGCATCTGCAGCATCCGCATAGAAACTCAAAGCTTTGTCATACTTTCTCATGTCAGAATAACAATCTCCTTGTAAACCGATAGAGAATACGCTAATGTAAGAATCATCGATTGAAACCCCTTCTAAATTCTCTAAAGCTTTGCGGTATTCACCTTTTTTCATGTATTGCGTAGCCAAAAGGTATTGTCCGATTTCACCACCTGATTTCCCATCATTGCTTTTCACGAAAGGAATCAACACCTTAATCGCTTGATCAGTAGAATCTTTAGAGATGTAATTCATCGCAACCCACCACCCATCGTTTGATTTCTCATTCGCAGGAACCCAAATCATTTGACGGTAAACAAAAAACAACAATACTGATGTTAATAATCCACCAACAATATAAGTTCCTAATTTGAATTTCTTATCGTTGTTGAATTTTGCTTTTAACTCTTCTAAACTTAAATTTTCAATCATTATCGGGTTATTTAGGTGGCAAAGATAATTTTTTTTAGCTAATTGTTGAAATTATGATGTAAAAGTCTGAATGATTTAACGAATTTCTATTGTTTCTCGATGATTTATTTTGAGTCTTCATCAAACTGCTTTTTGTATTTTTGCATCACTTATGAAATTATTTCTTTTTTCTCTATTCTTTTGCAGCCTATTCACCAATCCCATCTTTGGTCAAAATACCAATCCAAATGAAGATGGAATGGTCATTGGAAAAATGAGTGATCAACAGACCGGAAAGCCTCTGGAGTATGTTTCCATTCGACTTTTTCGTACATCAGATTCTACATTGGTGAGTGGAGCCTTTACCACTTTGGACGGTAAATACAGTATCCCCTGTCAATTTGGTTCTTTTTACCTAAAAATCACCTTCGCTAATTACGATCCAATTTTGGTTTCTGCCATCACCGTGAAAACTGCTATGCCCATTTTCAATGTCGGCACACTAAAAATGCGCAAAATCACTGAAAAAACAGAGCGAGAAGTAAAAGTGATTGCGGAAAAAGATGTTTTGAAAGCGGGAATCGATAAGAAAATATACAACGTCGCGGAGGACTTAAATGTCCGCGGTGGGACAGCGAACGATATCCTTCAACGCTTGCCATCAGTGGAAGTGGATCAAGATGGCCGTGTCATGTTGAGAGGAGAAGGTTCCGTTACTGTATTGATTGATGGACGTCCAAGCTCCTTGAGCGGTGGAAATGGTAAATCGCTATTGGATGCACTTCCTGCAGGATCCATTGAACGCGTGGAAATTGTCACGAATCCATCAGCGAAATACGATCCAGATGGAACCTCTGGAATCATCAACATCGTTTTAAAGAAAAACAAATTAAGTGGATTCAATGGACTGGTTTCAACGAATTTAGCATCAGCCTATATCCATGGTGGAAATATCGCTGAAGGAAATTCTTCACTCAGTTACCGAAAGGGAAAATTCAATATATACGGGATGTATAATGTGCGTTATTTGGATGGCTACCGCAATAACTATTCTGAAATCATTCAGAATTCCGGAAGCACGTATTTCCATTTGAATCAAAGTCGATTAGGGACAGATTTAAACGCTGGACATACCTTTCGAGTTGGAATGGATGTGAATTTGAAAGCGCGAAATACACTTGGGTTTTCAGCAACGGGAAATATCGGTGTTCGCGATCGCACTGGAGACTTATGGAATTCAACGTATAACACTGTGGGAATTCGAGATAGTTTATGGCAACGTACATCCTACGATCCCTCACAGCAGCATAATTATGATATGAATGTCTATTACAAATACGATTTGAAAAATGAACGAGGTAGCCTAAGTTTTGACGCTTCTCAATCCTTGGGAAATGATCACATTCAAGGATATTATCGTCAGAATTATTATACGGTAGATTCCGTTTTAACGACTCACCCATCTTTGATTCAGGAATTACACAACAAAGAAAAAAATAACATTACTACCTTTCAAACCGATTTTACGTATTTGCTTCCAAAAATAGGAGCTCGATTCGAAACAGGTGCGAAAGCCATTTTACGCGATCAATTGGTGGATACGTATTCTGCACATTACGATTGGACAAGTCAAAGCAATGTGAGTGATAGCATGGCGAATTTCTTGTATGCTTACAAAGAACAGATTTTTAGTTTGTATGCGGTATATGGTCAACAAATCAATAAATTCAAATTTCAAGGTGGGCTTCGTGCAGAGGATGCTTATCAAATTCCAAACTTAATTTCTGATTCCATCCGTATTATCAATCATTACTTCAATTTTTTTCCTTCAGCTCATATCCGATATGCGTTCAAGCCTAAATCTGAAATTAGCTTGAGCTATAGCCGACGCATCACTCGTGCTGCATCAGCGGATTTAAATCCGTTCACTAATTACTCAGATCCTTTCAATTTACGCACTGGAAATCCATATTTACAGCCAGAATTTATCCACTCCTTCGATTTAGGTTATTCCTTGGAAAAAGCAAAATATTCAATCACTGCGAGTACGTATTACCGCAATAGTACCGGCGTTATTTCCCGAGTAAAGGAGTTCTATTCCAATGGAACAAGCGCTGTGACTTTCATGAATATTGCGGAAACAAAAACACTTGGAAGCGAATTTATATGGATGTTTCGTCCAAAAACATGGTGGAAAAACACCTTCTCCTACAATGCAAACTATATATGGTATCAAACAAATCAGTTGGATATACCGAATCGTCAAGGATTTAACCACAATTTCAAATACAATTCCTCCGTGGAATTCTGGAAGAAAACAGCGACACTTCAGTTAAGTGTGACGTACAATGGACCACGTGTGACGGTTCAAGGAATTGCGCAACGTCAAGGTCCAATTGACTTAGCTTTTGAAAAGAAGCTGCAAGGTGGGAAATGGACTGTTGGCGCTCGTGTGACAGACATCTTCAATAAGCAAGGATTCTACATGCAAGTGAATCGTCCTGGAGTAGAGCAAACAGCAGAGTTCAAATGGCTCACGCGTCGCTTCTTTGTTTCTGCTAGTTACAAATTTGGGAAATTAGAAATTTCCAATAAATCGAAACTTCCGGGAGCGGAAGGTGGAGCAGAGTAAGCTTAATTCAATCGTTCGTGTAGAATTTTTAAGCGAGAAAGTTCATGTTGAATGTCCTTTGGAATAAGCGCTTCTTTCAATTGATGTAAGTGAATTACCCCCTGTTCTTTTAGGCTTAACAGCCATTGCAAAAAACGCATGGAATCGATAACAGAGGAAAGTTTTATAGCTCCTGGTTCCATCGTGGTATTCGCATCTTTCCAAAACCCCAACCAGTGTAAGTAATTCACTAACAAAGCTTGTTGAACGGCGATGATTCCATGAAAGGAATTCACCTGATTCAGCTTACTTAGAATGGATGCGCGTTGTTGGTGAAAAGATTGAAAAGCATCTTCTAGCGAATGAGTCGAAAGAGTTGAAACTTCAATGGGTGAATCTGAAGGAAAAGTAAATCCAAGTGTTCTTCCAGCTTCTTGAAGGAGTTGCCATTTTTTTTCTTTCGCCACAAAAAGCAATACCTGATCAGCCTTTTGAATTAATTCCTGTTTAGCTTGAAATAAGCTGGATTCGATTGCGTCGTGTAAGTCCTCGGTATTTGATAGCACTAAGTGAATGGACGCTTCTTCGACTGTCATTCAACGTTGTTTTTACGCATTTTAATATTCAAAAACTCAATTGCTAATGAATAAACCAAAGCGAAATAGATGTATCCTTTTGGAACGTGCTCTCCAAATGATTCGGCAATTAACATGATTCCTATGGTAACAAGGAAACCAAGAGCGATCATTTTAATTGTTGGGCGTTGATTGATGAAGTCGCTGATTGGACGTGCAAACAATAACATCACAATCATGGAAATAATAACGGCAAGTACAATAATAATTAAAGGATTTCCATGCGTTTCGTGTGAAATGTCATTTGTCATACCAACTGCTGAAATCACGGAGTCAAAACTAAAAATAAAGTCAATGATGACAATTTGCATAATCACACCGCGCAAAGTACTTTTCTCCTTTGATTTATGTCCTTCTTCGGAACCTTTTACACTAGAATGCATTTCCGTAACGGACTTGTATATCAAGAATAATCCACCAATTAACAAAACCAAACTATGTCCAGTGAAGGATTGTCCCATGATTGTGAACAAAGGATGTTCATCCAAAGTCATCACCCATGAAATAACGCTCAACATGAGAATGCGAATGATCAAGGCTAGACTGAGTCCAATTGTGCGTGCTTTGCGCTGTTTGACACGTGGAAGTGGATCCGTTACAATGGAAATAAAGATGATGTTGTCAATTCCGAGAACGATTTCCAATAAAGTTAAAATCAATAAATAGGTCCATCCTTGAACGGTTTCTAAAATTTGAAAAGAATTGAAAAAATGTTCCATGTATAATTTAGTTTCTTAAAAATTCAAAATAGCGATCTAAGTCTATTGGGTTGTTGGCGTCATCCGTTTGGACCTCCAACACCAGCATTTCGCAACTAGGATCGAAGAACAAAGGTAAATATTCTGTGAGTTCCTCCAAGGAAGAAATCGTTTTGGTTTGTAGTCCATAGGCTTGAGCAATCGACGCTGGACTTTTTACTTGTTTTGCTTCGAAGTACTTTTCGCGTTGTTTAGAATCCGCTGGACCTGGAATGATCTTGAAGATGCCACCGCCGTAATTCTGAATAACAATCACCTTGAAGTTTCGTGGAAACGGTTCGTACCACAGGGCATTACTGTCATACAAAAAGGAGATATCTCCGCTGATCAGTACGTGCTGTTTGCTTGGGTTTACGATTGCTGCGCCAAGTGCAGTGCTGGTTGAACCATCAATCCCGCTTGTTCCACGGTTGGACTCATAGCGCACACCTGGAAGCGGATCGAACAATTGTGCATAGCGAACAACGGAACTATTCGCGAGGTGCAAAATGCGATCATCTGGTAAAAAATCTTGAATATTTTGGAACACTTGCATGTCCGTCAAGCTGGAAAACTCAGACATAAACTCAAGGGAACGATCCTTTGCAACAATGTCTACCGTTTTCCATCGTCCATTGAAATTATGAACGTTTGCGCTAAGTTCGGATTCGTTGAGTTGTTCAAAGAAATCAGCGGGGGCCAAGGGGAAAGTCTTGCTCAAGCAACGATACGTATCCATTTCGGGAAATTCCGCTCCAATTTTATAGTGTTTTAAAATCCCCGCAGTTCTCAAGTATGCTTTGATTCGTTTCGATACAACCGCTCCGCCAATGGTGATCAAGATTTCCGGTTTAAAAGCGTCGTTCGATTGGTCGAAACCATTCAAGGTTCGATCGATGCAGTGGATGAACCGTTCGTGTTGAATATTTGACGTGTTTTCCACTAAAACAACAACATTTGGAAAGGAAGCTAGTTTGATCAGCTCCTGTTGAAGTTTTGGATTTTGTTCCATTTGTCCAGCGAGAACCAATACTTTCGATTGATTGATTTCTTGCACAATAAGCTCCATTTCACTTGCGTCGATGCGTTTCATTGGTGGAGCAATTGGTGCTTTCTTTCCGTAATCGATGGTTTTTTCTACGGTTTGATACAAGGGTTCGTTCAATCCAACGTTCAAATGAACAGGGCCTTTCCACGCAGATTTTGTCACGGACAATAATGCCGCTAATTCTTTCTGCTGCGTTTCAATGGATGTATCATTGAACAGATCTTCATCGAATTCAAGGCTTCCAAGGATGTGATTTTTAAATACATCACGTTGAACAATCGTTTGTCCGTCTCCATGGTTTATCCACACCGCTGGACGATCAGCAGTCAATACCAATAAAGGAATCGAGCGATAGTAAGCTTCTGAAATGGCAGGATAGTAATTTAAGCAAGCACTTCCGGAAGTACAACAGAGCGCAACGGTTTCACCTAATTCTTGTGCCATTCCAAGTGCTATGAATCCCGCAGAACGTTCATCATGCACGACAAAGGTCTCGATTTCGGGATGCTCATCAAAGGCAATGGAAAAAGGTGCGTTTCTCGATCCGGGAGAAACAACAACCTTGCGAATGTCGTAAGCCAAAAGCTGATCGACAATCAATTGCACCATGATTTTTGAGCTGGAAATCATCCCGCAAAAATACCAAAATTTAAAGGAGGTTTAACAGCGTTCGGCTTTTATTTTCGGTTTCTTCCCATTCTTTTTCAGGAATCGAATCTGCGGTAAATCCACCACCAACATAGAGGAAAATTTGATCTCCGATAATTTGCGCGCAACGTAGGTTGACAAAGAGGTTCATGCTATGTTCATCCATGGCTCCAATGATTCCAGCGTAGAATTGACGTCCATGTTTTTCCTTGTTTTGAATCCAATCCAAAGCGTCTTGTCTCGGTGTGCCACTGACTGCTGGAGTAGGATGGAGGTCCTTCGCGATTTCCCAGGCTTGTTGTACGGTTGACGTCCATTGGAAATCCGTGCGCAAATGTGCTAACGGACCAGCAAGAACCGTTTTGGGTCCATCATGGCTTAATTCAGTCACGCCATGTTTGATCAAGGTTTCTCGTAAAAACTGACTCACAAAATCCTGTTCTTCGCGTTCTTTCTCACCCCAAGGACTTTGGTCATCGGCTTTCTTTGTTCCGGCGAGGGACATGCTTTCAAAACGTTGATTTGTTCCCTTCAATAATATTTCCGGAGTCGCCCCAATCCATTCGCCTAAAATTGGATCCTTAAAATAGTAAACAAAGGCATTTGGATAGGCTTCCGCCAAGCGTTCGAATAATCGTTCACCAGGAATTGTTAGTTTTTCGGATTTTATCCGCGAGTAAACCAATTTCTCCATGGAGGATGTTTGCAAGAGCGAGACGACCTCTGCTGCTTGCTGTAAATAATCCTCTTTTGATATGATGTAGGGCTGATGGAATTCCGGGGAAAGTCCGTCGGGATTATCGGAATCTACAAAAATATACTTTGATTTATTGTTGAAGTCCGTGATTGTAAATCCTTGTGAAACAAATGATTGAACTTCCAAAAAGTACCCATTTTTGGAAACAATGGCTTGACCAGGAAATCGATAAAGGAGCATGCGAATGATACTGTTTTAAGCAAAGATACGGATTCTAGGCACTTGTGATTCCGAAGGAAGTACTTGAACGGGATTAGTTTCGTACTTTTGCATCTTCAAACCGAATCATCCCATGAAAATTCTCTTTAGTTACCTCGGACGCTACAAATCACTGGTCTTTTTAGCACTTGTTTTGGCAAGTATCAATCAAGTTTTTTCCTTGTTGGATCCGTTTATTTTCGGGAAGATCTTGGATCGTTTCGCTACACATCCAAAGGATTTCACTGAATCTCAATTCATGACCGGAGTTGGATGGTTAATCGCGGCTGCGATTGGCGTAGCAATGGTGAGTCGTACAGCGAAGGCATTCCAAGATTACAGCATCAACCTTATCATTCAAAAGTTAGGCGCGGACATTTATACGGATGGACTGAAACACACCTTGCAAATCGCTTACAATGAATTCGAAGATCAGCGCAGTGGCGAAACATTGAACATCCTTCAAAAAGTACGCACGGATGCAGAGCGATTCATCATGAGTTTCATCAACATCCTCTTTGTTTCGATTGTCGGATTGGTTTTCGTGATGGTGTATGCGTTTACTGTTCAGCCGGGATTAATCCTTTTATACTTGTTTTCTGCGGCTGGATTAAGTTTCTTCATTAGCATCTTGTCCAAACGCATCAAGAAAGTACAAATGACCATCATGAGCGAAACGAAGCAATTGGCGGGAAGTACAACGGAGAGTTTGCGCAACATCGAATTGATCAAAAGTTTGGGTTTAACACAGCAGGAAACAGATCGTTTAAACGACAGAACACGTAAAATTCTTCAGTTAGAATTAAAAAAAGTGCGTCAAGTTCGAAGCATTAGTTTCATTCAAGGAACGACGGTGAATTTATTGCGTCAATCCATCATGTTTATCTTGATGTATTTATTATTCCATGGTTCTTTGTCACTTGGACAAATCATGACCTTGCAGTTCTATTCCTTCTTTATCTTTGGACCATTGCAAGAAGTTGGAAACGTAATTATTGCATACCGCGAGGCGGAAGCATCCTTGAATAATTTCGAGAAGATCATCAACACTCCGATTGAAGAGAAGCCAGAAAATCCAATTCCATTGAATGCGATTGAGAAATTAGCGTTTAGCGATTTGACGTTCCGACATAAGTCCTCAAGTTACGATGCGTTGAGTAACATCAATTTTGAAGTCCAAAAAGGCGAAACGGTCGCATTTGTTGGTCCAAGTGGATCCGGAAAAAGTACGTTAGTAAAGTTACTCGTAGGCTTGTATTCAACGCCAAATGGAAAAATCTACTACAACGGCATTGAATCTACGAGCATTGATCGCGACGAATTGCAACAACAATTGGGGTTTGTCACACAGGATACGCAGTTATTCGCAGGAACGATTCGTGAAAACTTATTGTTTACGAAACCAGAAGCAACGCAAGAGCAATTGGACTTTGCATTGAGTCAAGCGTCGTGTGAAAGCATGTTGTCGCGCAGTGAGCACGGAATCGACACGGTCATCGGCGAAGGTGGAATGAAACTTTCAGGTGGAGAGAAACAACGTTTATCCATTGCACGTGCCTTGATTCGCAATCCACGTTTATTGGTCTTTGACGAAGCGACATCTGCTTTGGATTCTATCACCGAAGAAGCAATTTCCAATACCATTCGTTCGATTGGAAGTCACAAAGAACACATTACCGTCTTGATTGCGCACCGTTTGTCGACCATCATGCATGCGGACAAGATTTTCGTTCTCGAAAAAGGAGTCATTGTCGAAACAGGAAAACACGAAGAATTACTTTCTGAAAAAGGCTTGTACTACGCCATGTGGAGACAGCAGATCGGGGAGAGAAGATAGTTAATAAGTTAGTTGGTATTTTTCAGTTTCTTTAAGTGTTGGCTATCTACTAATGATTTCATTTGAGATATAGCTAACTTATTCAGCTGGCCAAGTCTTTCATTTTGAGGCACAACTTGTGCTATCAACATCGCGTTGATACTCTCCAAATTTGAAAGAACTACTAATTGTTGAATGGTTGCAACATCTCTAATGTTTCCTTTTTCATTAGGGTTAGCATCACGCCAATGTTTGGCAGTCGTTCCAAAAAGCGCCATATTTAAAACATCTGCCTCGTTCGCATAAATAAGAGACGTTTGACTTTTTTCTAGTTCTTTTGGAATAAGATTCTCTTTAATTGAATCAGTGTGAATCTTATAATTAACCTTGGATAGCATTCGTTGAAAGCTCCATTCTATTTTTAAACGTTCGCTTTCGTCTTCCTTTAGTCTTTGGTATTCTTTAACCAATAACAGTTGAAATTTTGGACTAATCCACATACCAAAATGGAAAGCAATATCCTTGTGTCCATATGTCCCACCATATCTTCCCGCTTTCGCGGTTAAACCGATGGCATTTGTTGCGTCAATCCAATTTTTCACCGAAAGAACGAAATTATTACTTCCAGCTTGATTTTTAATTGTACCGAATTCGGTATAATTAAAATTTGGGTTGTACAATGCCTCCCATTCACCAAGGTATTCTATTGTACTCTTTAAACTAAGCCATTTAATAATTACAACATCTTGATGCTGGCTTTTTGCCATGTCTGTTAAAGAAATGAAATCATTTATTCCTTCTTTAACAATTGTTATTTCAGCACCACTTATATTTATTTTCTTTCCCATTTTATCCTTAGCAATAGAATATTGCTTAAACAAGTTACTAATTTTAATTAAAAGAAGAAAAATAGTTGATTGTTTTTTTTTGCTTAAAAAAACGCTGATTAACTACATTTAAAGACAAACGTTTTTTTGTCTTATTAAGTATTTATAGGTAAGTATTCAGACACCATATAAAATAACACCTAAATGTTTGAGCGCATTTGTTGAATAAGTTTTTCTTCCATCAAGTCGTATGTACATTTAGAAGATTAGCATACGTTTGTCGAGAATTATGGCAAGGAGTGGAGTGAGTGACGTTTACTTCAATGGTTTATACCGAACCAAGACAGCTTTGATCATTTCATTGTTTAAGTGATGGGATTCATCCACTGTAAAGCCATTTTTTATATAAAAATTCAATGGTGATGGATAGTTGCTTCCATCCGAAAGCAGGTCCAAGTCATGGTCGATGACCCAGCTAGAAAAAGCCAAGTCTTCTTTTTTCATTTCTGTTAAAAGTATAGAGCCGAGTCCTTGCTTTTGATGTTTCCGTGATACAAGTATGGAAAAACGTAAATCCTGTTCTTTTTCGAAAAGTACTGACCAAGCTATGACTTGTTCAAATTCATCCAACAGATAAAAGTGGGTCGTTTTCGTGTTATTCTCTAAAAGTAAAGCCAGGCGGTCCTTTAATTTTAGTGGATATTCCTCATTCCAAAGCGCATTGATTTCTGAGAACTGTTTGGCGGAAAGAAATTCGGTTTTATGAATGATCATTTTACTTCTTTTGCAACACCATTACCGTGTGCTTTCCTGTACAGATTAATCGATTGGTATCTTTTTCACGGACTTCAATTGACCATAAATGCGTGGTTTTTCCACCATGAACGAGTGTTGCTTTTGCTAATACTTCACCTGTTTGGATTCCACCGACATGATTCGCACTGACTTCGAGTCCAACAGCGTAGTGTGTTTCTTGGTCGATCAGTAGGAGGGAACCCAAAGATCCAACTGTTTCCACCAACGCAGCACTGGCACCACCATGCAGAAGTCCCATCGGTTGTTTGGTTCGATGATCAACCGGCATAGAAGCCACTACATAATCTTCACCGATTTCAACATATTGAATACCAAGTTTTTCCATTAAGGTATCCTTATTCATGGCATTCAATTCCTCGAGTGGCACTTGCTTTAGTTTCATATTGCAAAGGTAAACAATCAATACTATTTTTCGATTTATTTTACCTGAACGCTTGTCAATTCTGAAAGTTTGTGTACTTTTGCCCCGGAGAGTTGGCAGAGTGGTCGATTGCGGCAGTCTTGAAAACTGTTGAACCGCGAGGTTCCGGGGGTTCGAATCCCTCACTCTCCGCCAAAGAATCAAAAAGCTAGCCTTTAGGCTGGCTTTTTTTGTTTTCAAGCGCATCAAAAGCTTGCTTTTGTAAGCAAATTGAAAACAAAAAAAAGCCAAAGGTGCGAAGCAGCTTAGCTTTTTGTATTCTTTGAAGCGACTCCCCCGAAAGGGATCACGAGCGACAGCGAGTAATCCCGAATCATCGACGCATCAAAAGCTTGCTTTTGTAAGTAAATTGAAAACAAAAAAAAAGCCAAAGGTGCGAAGCAGCTTAGCGTTTTGTATTCCTTGAAGCGACTTCCCCTAAAGATTAATGTGCTAATGTGCTAATGTTTCAATGTGCTAATTCACTAATGAGCTTAGACTTTAAGAATGATCCTTCCCTGTTATCGAATTTAGTTGTTGTGAGCAAAGCGAGCAAGAGCACGGTTAAAACAAAAGATGATTTTCAACTAAAAAAGAATTTTAAATTGCCTTACCTGGACTTTCTAATGTGCTAATTTTCTTCCGTCGCGGCGGAGTGCTAATCTACTAATGAGCTTAGGCTTCAAAAAGTATACTTCTTAGTTCAGAATTTAGATGTTGTACGCAAAGCCAACAACCAATTTAAGGATGATGACCTAAACTTTAAGGTCTTATTCGCTAACCAACAACAATTCAGCTAACTTCAAATAAAGCAATTTCCCTTGCTATTGATAGCCTTTTCGTAATAAATGAATCATGTTTTCAATTGGGATTATTTTTTTTTCAATCTTAAATACCCCAAGAAAACATAAAAAAACGTGGTTAAAAACATCGGTAGAGGAAGGTTATGCGAACCTAATGTGTTTCGAAATGGAAAACTTAAAAACATACACAGTACCCAGCATTACGCCAGAATTGTAGACAAAAAAGTAGGGACGAAATGAAACTACTCGCAGCTAAATTAAACGGCTCTACCGCCATTCATTTCAACAATGCAAATGTGGAATCAATACCGGTCATATGATCAATGAACCTTTCAAAGTGCGGGCTTACGGCTTCGGTGAGCTCGCACAACTTTATTTCCCAAATATCACCAAGAAAAGCGCCTCCTGGCAACTAAGGCTTTGGATCAACGCTTCAAAGTGTTTAACCGAAAAACTGGGCGGAACTGGCTATGTAAAAGGGAGGCGATTACTAACTCCGATGCAGGTTGGATTGATTGTGGGTGTGTTTGGGGAGCCGTGAGTTTTATATATTTTGAAATGTAATTATTTTTTCATGAATTTTAAAAAGAAACAATATTCCGTCTTAATGATATTATCAAGAATCTTATTTGAAATAATTTAAATTAAAGTAAGATTTCTATAAAATCTATTTGACAGGATTCTATAAGTGGATTCTAATTCTTTAAAAAACAACAATTTTTTTTTATTTCGGTCTTTAAATCAGAAATACAAAACACGTAGTAAATTCCAATCTCTAATTGACTTATATTGATTTCTTCATTTTGATTTATGTTTTCATAATACCGATTCATTGCAATTCTTCCAAAATCATCATAAATTATGACATGATTTATTTTTTCCACCGATGGATTAGAATTTATAAAAATTAAATTGTCCGCAGGTACCGGATATATTAGAATTTCTTTATTTAAATTTTGATTATCAGCGCTGAGATAATCTAATTGATTGGAATCAACCGAGTTATTATTTAAAATTTTATTTGATAATTTGTCATCTGTAGAAACATTTATACATTCTATATCAGGAATATAAACATCAAATTGTTTTTTCAAAGTTTGAAAACAATTTACGAGTTCTAATTGAACTTTGTAATTTCCAGGAAAAAGGTTATTTGCATTCATTATTGTTAATAAATTAGAACTAATCATTGATTCCCATGTCGAAATTATAATTGGCACATTAAAAATATACTTGAAAATAGTTACTTTATAAAATTGAGCATTACTTACATTTATCGTGAATTCAGGATTTACACAGGGAATTAAAAATGAGTTATTCAATAAGTTATTATCCAAGATTGTAATACCCTCATCCACCTTTGTTGATTTATAACATGGACTAGGAAAAGCACTAAATTCAGCTCCATTTTGAACTGTTAAACCTGAGTTAATGATAATCAAATCTGAATTAAAACTCACATTTTGACCACTATTAACATTTACATTTTCTTTTGTTTCAATTTTATAAATCGCATGAGTTTTGGATGGTAAATTAGAGATTTGTTCGTAGGTAATTAAATTATAATTACATGCACAAATTGACTTCTCCCTTTTTCTGAAATACCTAACATAGTCAATTTCAAAAACAGCAGGAAATTGTGTATTATTATTTGGTGCATTGTCGCCACTGCGAATTGACATATTTAAAATCATGTTCATTTCTGTTTCGCCATCTGGATATGGTTCAGATTCTTGGAATGCCCATGAATGAATATTATCGTAGCAACTTAACGGATTTTGATTGCCATAAAATTTGTGTTTGTAGAGTACTCGTTTTACGTTTCCATCAATTATCCAAGTAATCTCATCTTTTTCATAGATAAATTTAAAAACATGCCAATCTGTTAAATTACTTGTCCAATGACCCTCATGACACCCTTCCGGAGCTGAGTCCTGGTGAGCATCTCGATGAACATTACTATTAAACTCATAAACATTATCGCCATAAATTTCGAAAAAATCTATTTCATTCATATCAGGATCACCATATACCCAAAATGCTGGCCACAATCCTTTTCCTTTTGGGATTTTGCATCTAATTTCATAAATCCCATAACCAAACTGATTCCTAGTCCAGATTTCACCTGAAGTGTAGTCAAAAGAATTGTTATCTATTGTACTAGTCACGAAATTTAAATATTGCTCTTGAATTGGCTGT
>CAIOSO010000035.1 GCA_903860985.1 uncultured Flavobacteriales bacterium | reverse complement strand
TAACATCACGGCATCAGCGCCATCGAGTACGGCATTCGCTACATCATTTACTTCCGCACGACTTGGCGTTAAATTAGCAATCATGGACTCCATCATTTGCGTAGCGACAATCACTGGTTTCGCAGATGAAATACATTTTGAAATCAACATTTTCTGAATTGAAGGAACCGTTTGATAAGGAACTTCCACTCCTAAATCTCCACGTGCAACCATGAGTCCATCACTTTCCGCGATGATCGCATCGATATTTTCAAGCGCCTCTGGTTTTTCAATTTTGGCAATGACTTTCGCATGGTGATTCTTAGCGGCAATTCTAGCTTTCAAATCGATAATATCCTCTTGAGAACGAACGAAAGACAATCCAATCCAATCGACTTTATGTAACAAAGCGAATTCTAAATCAGCAATATCCTTTTCTGTTAGGGAAGGCATCGAAATTTTCGTGTTTGGGAAGTTAACCCCTTTTTTAGAAGAAAGAATTCCACCTTGAATAATCTCACAACGAATGGTGGAGTGTCCATCTGTTTCGCGAACTTCTAATACAATTTTTCCATCATCTAACAGAATTCGTTCTCCTGCTTTTACCTCTTTTGGTAGAAGTGTGTAATTGATGGAAAAACGTTCTTTGTTTCCAATCACCTTATCCACCACTAAAAGAATTTCCTCGCCATTTACTAATGGAACACCATTGTTTTCCATTTCGTTTGTACGAATTTTTGGACCTTGTAAATCCGCAAGAATCGCCACATTTAACCCAAGTTCTTCATTCAACGATCGAATGAGTTCCACTGCTCCTGCATGATCATCGTATGAACCATGTGAGAAGTTCAATCGACACACGTTCAATCCTTCCAACATCATGTTTTTAAGCACATCTCTTTTCAGAGACGCAGGTCCAAGTGTTGCTACTATTTTTGTTTTTTTCATCTTAACTAGTTAAATATGCAATCATGTCAAATTCTTCGGCAGGGAAATCAAACACCGCGACGATTCCATTGATTTTTCTTAAATTCAAAATAAGCTCTTCTTTTTCGAAGGTGAAATTCTCTCGTAAGACAAAGAAATAATCAATCATCGGTCGTTCAGGATGAAAAACGCCGAGTTCCTGTTTGTTTTTTATCAAGTAATAACGAGTTAAACACTCCTCATCGAAGAAGGAAAAATATCGAAACGGAACGACCTCTTTTGCTTTATTTGGACGAAGTTCATAAACCTCGTTCGACTTCGTTAGGTTCAAATCCAAACATTGATTTAACTCCCAAGCCAAGCGGTAATCAGCAAAAGCACATGAAACACCGTAGACCTCTAGGGTTGTTTCATCTTCCAGTACCAAATCGTATTTTTTGAGCTTTGCCATTTCTCTTTCAAAATTAGGCATTCTACTTGAATGAGAAATGCACAATTGCTTGTCAATTGAAGGATTTCAACAAAAGTTTTTCGCTTTAAATTTTAACTACTTTTGTTTTAGCAACAACAAAAAATGAAAATTAGCACCATCTCCTTCCTCTTCTTTCTTTGTTTCTTCGGAAATAGCATTGCCCAACCGACAAAGAAAATCACAAATCAAGACAATTATGCTTGGCAATTTGGTGCTTCATGGTTGTTAACAGACGATGATGGATATGAATTAAATCCATTTTCTTCATCGAAACTGCATAGTGCTCCTTATCCAACGCGCATTTTCATCGACAAATACATCTATAACGGGTGGAGTGCTGACGGAGCCCTTGGCTTTCAAAAATACGATCCAACGAAGCCTGTGAACGACTCTTTGGGAATAACGGGCAGCATGATTTCTACGGATTTTGCCTTGAAATATTCGTTTTACAAACAACTTGGACGTGGAATTGTGGACCCATATATCGGCGCGGGAATTGGCGCTACACTGAGAACTTCAGATAAGCGAAACACCGCCAAAACACTTTCTCCAACGTGCAATTTCACTGTTGGCTGTACCTTTTGGATGAGCAGCAAACTTGGATTGCAAGTTCAAGGCACCATGAAATTAGGCTTAACAGATTTGTTCAAAAGTTCAGATTACATGCAATACAGCGTTGGACTGACCTACCGAATCCCTAAAACGGATGGGTATAAAAGTGATTTTGATAAGTCCAAATACAAGATTTCAAGTCACAGAACGCGCATCAAAGTGAAGAAACCAAAAAGTGAGTCCTAATTCTGGATGCTAAATCTTTTTTGAGATTTTTGTTTGCTCGTTTCAATTCCGAAATAGTACGTTCCATTCGGTAATTCAGTAGTTTGAAATTTGAGTAAGTGTCCACCTTGTTCGTATTCCTTAGCTGTTAATTGCAAAACAACCTCATCCGCTTTCCAAATCTGAAACGTGACATGAGTTGTGCTTGGACAAACAAAGTAAAAACTCACCTCTCCGGACGCCGGTTCATGGTCTAACGAATACAATTCACAAAACTGTGCTTGATCGACATTGCCTTTCGATAAATACCTCAGTAAAAATCGGTAAGCGATAATTGCAACCAAAATTATCAGTGTAGCAATTAAAAACTCTATTATCATTTCCATTATAACGAAATTACACCTTTAATTTGAGCTGCCTTTTCGTAGATTTCGATGATTGAGTCTACAGACAGCATTACTTCTTTTACACTTACACTTACATAGGTTCCTTTACCTGACTGATGATAGGTAATATCTGCATGTTCATCAAACAATGCACTTACAAGCGCCATGTGTTGATTGTCGTTCGGCACTATAAACTTAAACAAGTACACATTGGGCCAATCGAGTTGCTCTAATTGAGCCCTTAAATTAT
>CAIOSO010000034.1 GCA_903860985.1 uncultured Flavobacteriales bacterium | reverse complement strand
GGGAATTTTGAGGAAATTGGAAGAGCACCGGTAATTGGCAACGTTGCCCACTTCACGGATGAAGATGTGGAATTAAGTTTACAAGCTTGGGAATACAGAACCATGTATGTGGACAGCTGCGGGAATCCAGGTGCATATGCAAATACCAATAAAACAATTTTTGTCACCGGGTCTGCTGATCAATACAACATGATTAATACAGTATCATGGAATCCGTATGAATTATTTGACGGAGATGTGATGGAATACCACGTCTATCGCAATACGTATGGAACGTTTGAAAATACGCCGATGGCGATTTTACCCAATAACATAACAAGTATTACTGATGATGTTTCTGCTCTGCGCACTAACGGCGAAGTTTGTTACCGAATTGAAGCGGTTGAAGGACTGAATTCCTATAACTTTAGTGAAACGAGTCGTTCCATCGATGTGTGTATTCCATATGATCCGTTGGTGTTTGTACCAAACGCTTTCACTCCGGATGGATTAAATCCAATTTTCTACCCGGTGGTTTCCAATGCGGATCCAAAAAACTATACGTTTAGCATCATTGATCGCTGGGGACAAATTGTCTTTGAAACGTCGGATCCAACGATGGGTTGGGACGGGAAAATTTCCAGTTCAGGACTAGACGCAACGAATGACGTCTTTTTGTACCGCATAGAGATCACGACGCAAACAGATGAGACCATTGTGAAAAGAGGATATGTGACGTTAATCAGGTAATGGCGACAAAGAAAATTTTAATCATTCAAACAGCATTTCTAGGTGATGTCATTTTGGCGACTCCACTGATTGAATCCCTGTCGGCGACTTTTCCATCCGCACAGATTGATTTTCTCTTAAAAAAAGGAAATGAAGCATTGCTCGATGATCATCCCAAATTACGACGCGTACTGATCTTTGATAAGTCGAATAAGAGAAAATCACTACTTGATTTAATCAAAGAAATCCGGAAAGAACAGTACGACCTTGTACTGAACCTTCATCGATTCGCTTCTTCTGGACTCATCACAGTTCTTTCTAGAGCAAAGGAAACTAGGGGGTTTTCAAAAAATCCATTTTCGTTCTTCTATTCCAAACGTTTTCAGCATTCCATCAACAATGGACAACACGAAGTCGATCGAAACATCTCTTTGATCACAGACATCACGGACATTCAACAACGCAGACCGCAGTTATATCCGTGCGCATCGGACATTGATTTCGTTTCGCAATGGAAAAATGAACCCTACTATTGTTTAGCTCCAGCCTCTGTTTGGTTTACCAAACAAGCTCCGCCCGCTATTTGGCAATACGTCATGGAAAAATTCGATGAGGAAGGAATTCAATTTTACCTAATAGGAGGTCCTGCAGACCACGAATTTTGCGAAGACATCAAAGTATTCAGTCAACGCAACAACGTGCATAATTTAGCCGGAAAACTAAGCCTCATGCAATCTGCTGCATTGATGAAGGATGCCAAACGGAATTTCGTCAACGATTCTGGTCCATTGCACATCGCATCCGCTGGAAATGCACCGGTAAGTGCCTTCTTTTGTTCCACGACACCAGAATTCGGCTTTGGTCCATTGTCGGATGACTCCACCGTCATCGAGGTGAAAGATTTAGCCTGTCGTCCCTGCGGACTACATGGACACAAAGCATGTCCAAAAGGACATTTTCAATGCGGAAACGGACTGATTGAGGCAATGAATCGTTAGAGCAACGCATTGCTGGATTTGCAACACCACATTGCTGGTTTGCAACACCGCATTGCTGGATTTGCAATCCAGCAGTACCACGATACCGTAACGCTGCAGTTGCACTGCTGCGACCACGCATTGCTGGTTATTTGGAGACAATGACGTATATCCTGTAACCAAGGAATTAAAAGGTTGCAATTAGGAGTATTGCAGCAGTGCAACTGCAGCGAAGACCTTCGCTGTCCCAATGACGGTAAAAAAATTTGAGGAAAAAGTAGATGAAATAAAAAAAGCCATCCGCAGATGGCTTTCAATGATTATGCTAAAACTTCTTTGACCAGGTCAGCGGCTTCTTGTAGTTG
>CAIOSO010000033.1 GCA_903860985.1 uncultured Flavobacteriales bacterium | reverse complement strand
TCCAAAGCAGGCAAAGCGCCAGGCGGATACAATTATCCACTGTATGAAATTGGCGTTCCCTTTATCTTTATGAATTCCGTTGGAGCACAGCGTGATTTAGTGACGATGGTACACGAAGCTGGACATGCCGTTCATTCGTTTTTGAGTCGAGACTTGTCACTCACTGGATTCAAGAATCTTCCATCCGAAGTTGCAGAATTAGCATCGATGTCCATGGAGTTACTTTCCATGAAAGAATGGGGACATTTCTATGCCAACGCAGACGAGTTGAACCGTGCTAAACGCGAACAGTTAGAAGGCGTGTTGAAAGTCCTGCCGTGGATTGCCCAAATCGACGCTTTCCAGCATTGGGTGTACGAGCATCCAACGCATACCATTGCAGAACGACATGCACATTGGTCGAGTTTATCCAAAGACTTCGGAACGGGATTAACCGATTGGACCGGATACGAAGATCAAATCGCTACATCCTGGCAGCGACAATTGCATTTATTCGAAGTTCCTTTTTACTACATCGAGTATGGCATTGCGCAATTGGGTGCTTTGGGCGTGTGGATGAACAGTTTAACAGACTTCGAGTCCGGATTAACAGCCTATCAAGAAGCCTTGAAACTCGGATACACGAAGTCCATACCGGAAATCTATGAAACAGCTAAGGTTCCGTTTGACTTCTCCTCTGAGCGACTGAAATCCTTAGCAGCATTCATTCAGCTGGAATTAATAAAATTGAACTAGAAATAAATTGGACTTGAATTTGCGCAGATTTTAAATTTCTCTTTATATTTGCACCCGCAACTTTGGCGACGATTGCTTTTGCGAATGACAAAGAAGATGGCAAGATAGCTTGCCGAAGAGTCGGCATTAGAGCGTAAGAATATTACATGGCGAGATAGCTCAGTTGGTTAGAGCGTAGGATTCATAACCCTAAGGTCCCGAGTTCAACTCTCGGTCTCGCTACAAAAAAAACCTTGACGATACTGTCAAGGTTTTTTTTATGGAATCAACTCTCGGTATCCCTGATGAGTCTGCGACTATCGGGGTAAACGCTACAATGAAACCTTGACGATACTGTCGAGGTTTTTTTTGCTCATCAAAATCAACTCCCTCCCCATTTACCCAAAATTAAACTTTTGTAAATACTGAATTTCTCGTCTTTATTTTGTTTATTTTTAGAAGATAAAAATTGAGTTATGAAAACCACACTTTCGGATGGGACTCCCATTCATTGTTTGCGCAAGCCTGAAGCAAGAATGTTAGACCATCATGTGGATGGTTATTTGCAACATGGAATTGCAATTGCGGACGATGCAGTGGTTTTTGATGTGGGAGCAAATATTGGTGTCTTTGGAGTTCGTGTGCTGCAAAAGGCAAAGAATGTTCAGGTATATTGCTTTGAGCCGATACCAGAAATTTTTGCTGTACTCGAAGAAAATAGCCAATTACATGGCAAAGGAAACCTACATGTGCTTCCATATGGTGTTTCGTCCACTGATACAACGGCAACTTTTACCTATTTCCCGAACACGCCTGCTTTGTCTACGGCACATCCTGAACAGTGGGATACAGATCCGAAAGCATTTGGTCGAGCCGTCAAAAGCACAATGAAAAATCCACCTAAAAACATGTGGTATTTGCGTTTGATTCCAACGGTGTTTTCTGGCATCATTGCAAAGCAATTAGTCAAGGGACGCAAAACGGTTGACTGTCAATTACGTACTTTATCGAGTCTGATACGCGAGAAAAACATCCCGAAAATAGATCTGCTTAAAATTGACTGTGAAGGAGCCGAATGGGACGTGCTTCAAGGAATTGAAAACGAACATTGGCCCATCATTTCTTCCATGGTGATTGAAGTCCATGACCAAGATGGACGCGTCAAACAAATGCAGTCCCTGTTGACGGAAAGAGGATTTACACAGCAACACATCGAACAAGAGCAAGGACTAGAAGAATCGCTTATGTTTAACATTTTTGCCCTAAGATCATGACACGTGAGGAACTAGCGATCAAGACCATCTTGCTGTTAATTGGAACCAATGCAATCGGATTGGTATATAGCTTAATTGTCCTGAAAACGAATTGGTTTTCATCCTTTCAAATTCAAAAAAAACCATATGAAAAAGGTGTGTTTTCGAAGCGAATGCCGCGCTACCTAGTGAACTTTAGCATTTTATTAATCCTTTCCGGAGTGGGCGCGTACATTGGCTATCCCCTCTTTCAACAAACGGAAATGGCTTGGTGGATGATTGTCCTACAAGTTTTCGTCGCTTTCGTATTTGACGATGTCTTTTTCTATTTCATGCACCGCTGGCTGCACGAAAATAAATACATGTTAAAAAAGGTGCATGCTATTCACCATCGCGCTCACAAACCTTTCCCTTTGGAATATTTGTATGCCCATCCCTTTGAATGGATGCTCGGAATGGTAGGCGCTTTCCTTGGATTCGGTATCATTCTGTTGTTTATGCCGGTACATATTTACTCTTTTTGGATTTTCGGAGCGCTTCGAAATTTGCATGAAATTCACATTCATTCGGACTTAAAACTTCCAGGTATTAGCCACATTCCAGGTATTAGCACGAGTAAAAACCACGACGATCACCACGCCAAATTAACGGGGAATTACGCTTCTACATTTTCTTGGATGGATCGCTTATTCAAAACCAATTTTTAAGGCATGATGAGAAGTTTACTTTTGGTCTTTCTATTTTTTATGAGTCTTTCGCTTGTTGCGCAAACAAACACCTACGATTTAACGGTAAAAGTGAACGGCATAAAGAACAAAAAAGGCATGGTGGAATTCGGACTCTTTAGAGACCCTGAATATTTTGCACAAGTAGGGAAAACCTATCGCATGATGCGCGTAAAAGTCGAAGCATCAGAGGAATCAGTTACCTTCCACAATTTACCCAAGGGAAAATATGCGGTTTGCATCTACCTCGACGAAAACAATAACGACCAATGCGATAAGAATTTCTTTGGCATTCCAACGGAGAAATTTGCCTTCTCAAATAATGTTCGTCCCATGCTTTCCATACCATCGTTTGAATCTTGTTCCATTTATTTAAACGAGAATAAGTCCATTGTGATTCGTTCGGATTACTAATTTTAAGGCATGAACTATTTCCTTTTTTTTCTCTGCGTATTTTTTGGGTCGCGTTTTTCATTTGCTCAAGATTACCGCGTTCATTTCATACAAGATGGTAAAGAGATTCCTGTCCTCGATGAAAAAGTTCTGTTAGCGAAAAAACCGTTTCAAATCCAAGTCGAACTATTAAAGGTGGAAGGTGTTTATAGTTCCTGCTCCCTGAGCGATTCGCTGTTCCGCATTCCACTGAATCAATCCTTACCGGAAACGGACCTCATCCAATGGAAAATTGCCGTTGAACCGGAATTCAATAAGGACCAGGACATCATCGTTTCCAAAGATGGATACTTCTATTGGTTTTACAGTCCAAAGAACTATACGTGGCATCGCTTTGACCCGAATCCGAAAGTGGAAAAAGGACGCGTGACCGGAACAAAAACGATTTCAAGCCTGTTCATTTCGGAGGATTTAAACAGCAATACGAAAACACTAGCCCTATCCGAAGTCAACCAACCACTCTACCTGCTATTCTTTTTAATGGATGACAAAAACGAAAAGGAATCGAAGCGGATGCGCGTTGAAATTGAGTGGACCAAGTAAACGTCCGTCTTTTCTCTTATCTATTTTTTTCAAATGTTAATCGACTTCCAGCATTAAATTCGTGTGCTTTGCCATGTGAATACACTAAATTTCCATTGACAAACGTATGCTCGATGCGAGACCGAAAGGTTCTTCCTTCAAATGGCGACCATCCACATGTATAATTCAGGTTCGCTGCAGTGACCGTCGTTTCTTGCTGTAAATCCACCAAAACCAAATCCGCAAAATATCCTTCTCGGATGTATCCACGATCTGGAATTCGGTAAATTTCTGCTACGTGATGACTGGTTTTTTGAACGATTTTCTCCAACGTCATTTGTCCGCGGTGATAGAACTCGAATAGCGCCAATAGTGCTTCTTGCACCAGAGGTCCGCCCGATTTGGCTTGATCGTAAGTTCCGGTCTTTTCTTCCCATGCATGTGGTGCATGATCCGTTGCAATGATGTCCAGGATGTCTTCATTCAGCGCTTTCAACAATCCGTGATTATCTGCTGCGGATTTAATCGATGGATTCCACTTGATGCGGTTTCCGAGCTGCGCATAGTCTTCTTCGTTGAAAAACAAGTGATGGACACAAGCCTCCGCTGTGATGCGTTTGGAACGGATATCACCAGCATACTTCGCTAATAAATCCGCCTCTTCTTTCGTGGAAATATGGAAAAGATGCAACCTGTTCTGCTGCTTTTCCGCCAATTCCAAGACGCGTTTGGTCGCTTCGACACACGCTTCCGTTGGACGGATTTTAGAGTGGTATTCGCAGGGAATATCCGCGCCGAATTTTTGCGTGTAAAACTCCTTGTTGGCATGAATGATGGCATCATCCTCAGAATGCAAGGCAATGAGGGACTCTGACCGCGAAAATAAGGTTTCGAGGAACTCCGGATAGTTTGCGAGAATTCCTTCATCGTTGTGAAAATAGAGTCCATCGTCGGTAATGCCACACACGCGTTCATTATCGATGCGTAACGCTACTTCTAAATTGTCCTTGGAAATCCCCATGAAGAAGGAGTAATTCGCCCATGAAGTCTGACTCGCCCGTTGGTATTTCTCCTCGAGCAGCTCATTCGTTAACACATTCGGCAAAGTATTAGGCATTTCCATGAACGAGGTAATTCCACCTGCGACTGCAGCTTTGGATTCAGTCCCAATTGTTCCCTTGTGAGTCAAACCCGGCTCTCTAAAATGCACTTGATCATCGATCATTCCTGGGATGAGTATTTTTCCGCTTCCATTTATTTCCAACACCCTTTGCCTAGGATCTAGCAAGATGTTATCTGCTATTTTTTCAATGCGGTTTTTCACAATAAACACATCTGAAACGAATCTTTTCCCTTCATTGATAAGCGTTACGTTTTTGATTAAAGTCTTCACCATTAGGAATTAAGGATTACAAAATGAACAATAGGTAGGTTCTTCAAATTCCCTTCCATCCTTTCGTTTCATTTGTTGAACGAACTGACACTTTTGACATGCGAATAGATTCGCCAAAATCGATGATGTTGGCATTTGACATAGTGAACATGGTAGTCCTGTAATGCAATCAATTACATCGAAACCTGGAGTTTGACACGAAGGACAAGTATTTTCTATTTTATAAATTAATTCTTGACAGACCTTTTCAATAATCTTCATCCTCGTTGGATTGCGCATTGCGCGCATGTCCGTTTCCACATGTACCGATCCGAATTTCTGTTGATAAGAATGAAAGTGGAATAGTAATTCATCACTTGATTCAGCATCCTTGTAAACAACTTGGAAATTTGATGCTTTATCCTTCAAAATAATTCCATGACTTGGAAATTGCACAGCATCCATGAACTCGATCATATCTTGTTCACTGAATATTTCGCGTCCTAGGAAATTGGTTTCGGTCACCATTGTTTTGGCAATAATCTCTAGTTTATTCTTGGAGTCTATCAATAAGATGATTTCTTCGTGAGCAGGAACAATATGCAGAAAGGGATGGGGGCCAAAAGATCCCTCCGTGGCTATTCCTAAATCACACTGAAGACTCTCCATTCCAACGAGACATTTGTTTCTTAAGGTTTCTAATGGACTTAAGGTCCGCTCAATTTCGCCGGAAAATGTCCCAAATAAATCCGTGTTAAATTCAGTATTGGTGATGCATTTTAGTCCTAATTCCTTTTCCAGTAATGGAGCAATAACCGCTTCTTTCCCGTGCATCGAAGCAACCAAAACAGTTCTGCCTTTAAAGAATTTCATAGCAGTTTAAGGGATTAATCGTGCCAAGGAAAATTCAAAGGTCAGAGCAGCTTGTTGACATTTAGTCAATACCTCCAAGTATTTTAGTTTGGCTTGAATGTAGCTTAGCTCACGTGCATTGACTAAAAAAAGAGAGCTTTCTCCTTGTTCAAACATGTGCTTTTCCGCTTCGAATAAGGTCTTTGAATCCTGCACGGAAAGTTGATAAATTTGTACTTGTGCTTGCGCGTTCAGGTAATCGTTTTGAGCCTGCTCAATCTTGGATTCAATGTACACTCGATTCGAAGCGAAGGTCAGTTGTTCATCTTGGATTTTCAACTTAGATAATTCCAAATCTCCTCGCTCTTTGCGCAATAATATAGGCATTTCAAATTGGACCCCAATCTTATTGTTGTTTGGTGAAAAACTATAAAGTGGATTGTAATTAATCGGCTCATTGATGACTTGATAATTCAAATTAAGAACCGGTTTTAACTGTTCTTTTTTTAGTTTTTGATCGATTTCCAAGGTTCTAATTTTCAAGTTATTCATCTTTATATAGGGATGATGTCCCACCAAGGAATCCAATTCCACATTGGAAGGAAAGTGCGTAAGTGGAAGTTTCGTTTCGCGTTCCTCCATCGGCAACTTGGTACTTAAAAGTTCCATTGGTTCTTGTTGTTCATTCCACAAATACGTTGATAATTTTACGCGCGCATTCCGTTCCTCTGTCTCATAACTTTTCCAAAGGGCATTTCGGTTTTGCAATTGAATGCGAGCTTCCACCGTGTCTATGTATGGACGGTCGCCTCCCTCAGCCGCTAACTTGACGGCATTGAAACGAGTCAAGGATAATTCATAGGATTCGCGCAGGACTTTTTCAGAATGATGCGCTAAAAACCAATTCCAATAAGCAAAGCCAGATTCATACATTAGCTGATTGAGCATCATTACTTGCTCGTAACTCGTACTCTCTTCATAAAGGCGTGCTTTGAACAATTCAGCGCGACGTTGGTCCATTAGGAATCCTTGTCCTAAGTTCACTGAAATACCTCCATAGAATAATCCGCCAGTGGGTGTTTTACTCTCCGGATTAAAAAAGGTCCCATTGACAGACTCATAACCAGACTTCAGTTGAATTCCATACCAAGTGGGAATCGTTACTCCAGCATTCAACTTTTGAAAATTTGAGGTAGCATTATAGGTTTTTTCCGCATAATCAGAGAAAACTTTTGGGTCAAAACCACCTTGCGCTTTCAAAATCTGACTCTCCCCCATCATTGGTTTTAGTCCCGCTTGCTTCGCTAAAGGATGATTTTTCAGGACGACCCTATAAAACTCTTGATCTGTAAAAAACCCTTGTCCGAATGCATTATGAATTCCCCATAAACATAAAAAGAGTAGAACTACTTTCATCATTTCTCTTGTTTTTCTGATTTCATTTCTTTTTTCTGATTGTAATATTCTGGCGGGAAGCCATTTATTTTACGCCACAATTCATACCCAACAAGTACCTGATTTAATAAAATCATGGAACGCGCGCCACCGCCGACACGTAGTGCTTTTGGCCACGATTTTTGATCCTTATCTGGTGCTACTAAGACACGAAAACTGCCATCTTCTCCAGCGAAATTATCTATGGCAAAAATTTCGCCTCCAAAGGTCCCGAAACTTGACTTCGGCCATCCTGAAAAGACAATGGCAGGCCAACCATCAAATTGAACACGAACTTTTTGTCCTTTTTTCAAAAGTGGCAAGTCAATTGGTTTAACAAACATTTCCACCGCGAGGTCATAAATTTCTGGCATAATCGTCGCAATAGATTCCCCCTGTTTGATGGTTTCACCAATTCCACTGGACAACACCTTAGTTACATAACCGTCTTGCGGCGCGAGTACGTAATACATGCCGTTTCGAATAGTATAGTTGGACGCTTGATTCTGTAATTTAATCACATCAACTTCCGTATCGTACAGGCTTGAAAGCGTGGTAAATTTCTCCGATTCTGCTTTCGCAATTTCATCTCTGTATTTCGCTTCAATGGACTGATATTCTACCCTTGCATCGATGATGTCATTCGCACTCTGCAAGTATTTTTGCTGGGCACTAATCTGGGAAGCCTGTGCTCTTTGAAAATTCAGCTTTCTAACTTCTAACTCCGTGAGCGATTTGACATCTGCTTTGTACAATTTCTCAAATCGTTCATATTGCTGTTCAGTAATACGCGTATTTATTTTAGCGGTATGAAATTCCATGCTATCCGCTTTTAATGTCAACTGAGCTTGTTGAAGTTTAATTTTTGCTTGTTGCAGCTTCAGCTTGTTTGCTTCAATCAGCGCATCGATTCGCTCATCCATCGCCGCAATTTTTCCTCCATAAGAAACAACGGACAATTCTTTGTTTTTCAATTGTTTTTCTGTTCGTCCAATTAAATTTGGATCCAAGTAATTTTCTTTTACTTCAGATAAAAAAAGGATCGTATCGCCTTTCTTTACTTGGTCTCCATCCTTCACATACCATTTTTCAATACGACCGGCGATAATAGATTGAATCATTTGTGGACGCTGTTCCGGACGCAGGGTAATAACTTTGCCATTCGAACGAATATTTTGTGTCCATGGCAATAGAAGAATCAGAAAAAGGCCGATGAAGATGAACGTCATCGATCTTTTCAACTGAGTTGTTGATTGATTTTTCTCCACGCGCTGAATGGAACTTAGTCCTTCCGTTTTCAGCGTGATTTTATTTTGACTTGAGATATTTAACATGTCTTTTCAAATTTCAGATATGATGCATAGTTTCCATCGAAACACACTTGTCCATTTTTAAAAGCAATGATGCGCGGACATCTACTTAAAACATCCAAATCGTTACTTGCGATTAAACTGGTTTTATTGATGGAATTGAATAAGCTGGAAAGAATAACTTCTTTTTGAGAACTTGTTAAGCCCGCGGTTGGTTGTTCTGCTAAAAATAGGGATGGTTGTCCGAGCAAGGCACGCGCCATTAATAATTTAATCTTGACGTCATGAGGCAATAAATGCACTTCAGGATTAAGAATCGAATGGTATTTATTTGGTAAGGAATGTATATACGAAGTTAGTTCTAAGCTGCTAAGCTGTTGTTCTACCTCACCAATATCGTATTGATTTCGTCCAAACCGCACATTTTCAATGACATTATCGAACAACAAATGATCCTGGGGAATATACGTTCCAATGTACTCCCGATAGGAAGATTTTTTCAAGTTATCAATTGGCATTCCATTCAACGAGACACAGCCTTTGTTGACTTCGTACATACCTGTCATCAAACAAAAGAGTACATTGGAAGTAAGGGAAGAATCAGAGACTATCCCAATGATTTCGTTTTTCTCTATGGACAAATCAACATTGATTAAAATCGGTTGTTGAAGCTCCTCAAATTCAAAGGAAACACGTTCAAATTTAACCGAAAAACCAAGTCCAACAGATTCCGGCATGATCTCTCCCTCAACATTTTCTAAAGTAAGGTCAGTTACTTGACGGATTTTCTCAATGGCTGTGAGAACATCATACACCACCTCAATGCTGAGTATCAATTTCTCCACTGAACCAATAATCAAAAGAAAAATAATCTCAGAGGCAACGAACTGACCGATATTCATCTGTTGATTAATGACTAAGATTCCTCCAAGAATTAAAAAACAAAGGGCGATTAAAATTTTGAATAAGATCAAGTAACCATACTGTTTCATCAGCACTTTAAAGTGATTGTCCCTTGCATTTAAATATCCATTCACAAAGGCATCTGTTCGATCCATATTCATTTGATGCGAACCCGCCAATTTGAAACTAAAGCGGGCATGAGTGATGTCCTTCAACCATGCTGCCACTTTATATTTATAACTGGACTCCTCCATACTAGTACGCATGCCATTTGGTGCAGTAAGTCGAATGATTACAGCCAGAATAAGCAATAAAAATATACCGAGGAAAATAAAGAAACTGTGGTAAAAGGATAGTAATAAAAGACAGAATAACAACTGTAATACGGCCGCTGTAAAATCGATCAGAAGTTTTGACAACGATTTCTGAATGGTCAATGTATCAAAAAAGCGATTGGATAAATCTGGCGCATACTTTTGAAAGAGCTCCGTTAATTTAATGTTTGGTATGCGTCCAGCAAATTCAAACGCGGAACGTGTAAAAATACGTTGCTGCAAATTTTCAGTGATACGCAATTGAAATATATTCAATAATCCAGATAACCCAATGGACATGACAACCAAGAATACCAGAACGAACCAGGAAACACTGAGCTGTCCTAGTTCAATGAAATTAATAATCATTTGTATACCCAGAGGAAGTCCAAGCGATAGTAATCCACTCAAAATAGAGAATAGGTATAAGTTCCGGATTTCTTTACGGTCTGGTTTTAGCAATTGCCAAAATCGAGAGATTAATTTTGTTTCTGTTAAGCTCATTTATTGATTGTTTTGTTAATTAAATCCATAAAAAATGTTTCGATAAATTCCTCGTGTGGGTTCACGTTGGTTAAGCGTGGAAGATGTGCGGCAAAAAAGCGTTGTTGGTTACTCCCCTCAATCATTGTGGAAATCAGCATATTCGGAAATTCATACCTTGGATTAATTTCCAAAATGATGGATGAAACGAATTCTACCACCTTTTTATATACAGAAAAGGCGCCGTTTTGATTTTCATCATCCACGTTCTTTGTCAAAAGGACCTTTGATGACTCATTGATGACAATTTGTTTCAATTCCAATTCATTCTCCAGAACAAGTTCATTTGTTGGATTCGGAATGGCTGCTAAGATGTGAATGCAATTTTTTAATCGAACTTCAGCATCGTTTATGTTTTGTGTACCCATATGGATGCGGAACCACATGCACGACCAATACCAGTTAATCAAATAAAGCAAAATCTTTTGTTTGCTCTCGAAGTAACGATAAATAGATGCTTCGGTTGTATCAATTTCCACAGCTAATTTCTTGAAGGTAAACTTCTCAAAACCAAGTGATGAAATCAAAGAAATACTTCCACTGATGATTTTTTGACCTAATTCAGAGGAAGTTGGATCTTTCAGGAACAAATGTTCATTCATCGGAACGGACATTTTAGAAAACAGTTGATTCATGTGTATTTTAATTGAAGTGCAAATATAATAGTAATACTATTAATTATAAAATGTTTGCTATTATATTTATTAATGCCATAGCACATTCATCCAAGAAAAGTTTTTCTACCAGTAAAATTTTTAGTTAGAGGTTCTGACTATCGGAAGTCCTCCCTCACACAACGCTCAACAATCTTCGCACTGTTCAAGGCCAATGGTATTCCTCCGCCGGGATGAACGGTTACACCCGCAAAATACAATCCTTTCAAAGTTTTGGAGAAATTTGGATGCCGGTAAAATGCAGAGAACGCACTATTCGATGAATTTCCATAAATGGAGCCTTGTTTACCGAAATAAACGGATTCTATTTTTCTCGGTTCATTGATCGCTTCTACTTCAATCAGGGATTCTATGTCGCGTTTCAATGCTTTCGATAATTTTTCGATACACGTTCGACGTGTCTCTGCAACAAATACATCCCAATCTTGGCCAACGTTAATTGGTGCATTGACCATCACAAACCAATTTTCTGATCCCTCTGGCGCATCGCCTTTTTCTACTTTTGAGGTGATGTGCACGTATATGGTTGGATCGGCATAACGCGTTTTCGTTTCAAAAATCGCCTCAAATTCTGCTTGATAATCCCCTGCAAAAAATATATTGTGTATACCCAATTCATTGAAACTAGATTTCATGCCCCAATAAAACACAATGGCACTGCTCGACTTCTCTTGACGTAAAATCTTTTTCGGTTCATGTAATCCGTTCAGCAATCGCTCGTAGGTGAAATGAACATCCATGTTTGAAACGACGATGTCACAGTCCACCTTCTGATGGATGGTACGGATTCCCTTGACCTTATTTTTGCTGTGAAGAATTTCCTCCACCCGTTCGGATACATAAAACTTCACGCCAAGTTCGAGGCAAAGTTGATGCAGTGTTTTAGATATTTGAACCATACCACCAATCGGCATGGCTGGTCCTTCATTGAATTCCAAATGACTAATAATGTTTAAAAGTCCGGGAGTACGATACGGACTACTTCCATTATACGTTGCCATTCGGTTCAATAATTGTGCAGACTTCGGATTTTTAAACTGAGCTTCATTCACGGCATTCATGCTTCGAATCATCCCATAATAAGGAATGCGCATAATGGCACGGAAAATACCTTTATTAAACCACTGATTGAGCCGATGTAATGAAGACTGTATGAAAACAGGTGACAGTGCCTGATAATTCTTCGATAAGCGTTTTAAAAAGCGTTCAGTGCGTTGACGGTTTTCTCCAAAAGATGATTCAAAGATTTGTGCCGTTTGTTTCATTCCGGCTGGAACAATTACTTGTTGACCATCTGTAAAGAAATAACGACAGGACTCACCTAATTGTCTATAAAGAAATAAGGAAGGATCTTTTCCGCACAAGGACATCAATTCTTCGATTAAGGTTGGTTCGGTAAAAACAGATGGACCCATATCGAAACGGTATTCACCCAACCATTGTTCGTTGACCTTACCACCCACGAAGTCATTTGCTTCGAATACGGAAACATCTAGTCCTAATTTGGCTAAGCGAATAGCACTTGACAATCCACCGATACCTGATCCAATTACCGCAACCTTCATCATCTAGTAACAAAGATGAGGCTAAATTGTTAGTTCGGCTATGATCTTCAAAAAATATTTTTCCTTTCGTATTGGGTCAAATACCTAGTAAAATCAACGAAAATCAGGGGCTTTATTAACAAAATGACTGATTTTTCAACATTTTATGCATTTTTTTCACCTCAATCCGTTACTCGCATTGATATTCAGATATATTTGTTACGATAAAATTTATTACTAATTATTAAAACCAATTTATTATGAACAAGGCGGAATTAATTGACGCAATGGCTGCAGCAGCAGGATTGTCAAAAGCAGATGCTAAAAAAGCATTAGACGGATTTGTAGGAGCTACTACAAGTGCATTGAAAAAAGGAGAAAGAATTTCTTTAGTAGGTTTTGGATCTTTCGACATTTCTAAAAGAAATGCTCGTAACGGACGTAACCCTAAGACTGGAGCAGTTATCCAAATTGCAGCGAAAAACACGATTCGTTTCAAAGCAGGTTCTGAACTTTCTTCAAGCGTAAACTAAGAAGAAATTTCTACTTAACTAAATAGGCTTCCACTTGGAAGCCTATTTTTTTTGTTTACACTTTTCATTCTCAAGATTCCTTCCCGACACATCAGAATTTGTTTCTTTTTTGGGGATGCCAAAAAGTATGAGCACTAAAACAAACAGAATATTCTTCTTTTCTTTTTTATTCTTCCACTTTTTGGCTTGATCCAAAAAGTTCGCAAAAAGATCAATCCCGAAATATCGGGATTCGAATTCGATTCCCTTTGCAGATCTTACTGTGAATGGACAGACCTCTCTTCAAGCAAAGGGTTTTCTTCGGATTCTATGTCTGTCCTGAATCTATTTTGAATTTCTTTCTTCGAAGTGATAACAAGAATCATCCACAAGATCGCTTCCTCGCGCTTGAAAAGATGTAACGCCAACCCTCACGACGAAGTTGCGTTAAAATTTCTGGCTGTTTGAGCCGAGGTACGAGCGCGAGTTTCAGAAATTTTAGCAACAAGGAAGATGAGGGTCGTTTCATCTTTTAAGCGCTAGACCTTTTTGTTACTTTTTGGGGCAATGCCAAAAAGTAAGAGCAAAAAAACAATTTCTTTATCCCCACTTTTTGGCTTGATCTATACTAAGTCGGTGATTGTTTTGGTATGATTTTCCAAAATAACCGTGGGAAAAATCGCTTCAATTTCACGGCTAGAAGTTCTTTGTTACCAATCAATACTTCGTGTTTGTTCTTCACTAAAGCATGCAATAACTGTTTTACGCAATCCTCCACGGACATTCCAGTCGCTTGATTGTGGTCCATTTGTCCATGCGCTTGTCCCTCCGCTGTTACCGCATTTGTTGAAATAGGTGTGTTGATTTTACCCGGACAAGCAACTGTCACTTTTAAGTGATAGTCACTTTCCTCCATCACCAAACTTTCGTAGTAGCCGAATAACGCATGTTTCGATGCACTATAAGCTGAACGTAAATAAAAACCAAATTTTCCTGCAATGCTACTGATCACGAGTATTTGCCCGGACTTTTGCTGACGAAAAATCGGCAATACCGCTTTCGTCATGGCAATGTTTCCGAAGAAATTAACTTCCATGATTTGACGGTTGACATCCATCGTCGTATCATAGGCCGTTGCACGTTGACTAATTCCACCGTTGTTGATCAACACGTCGATTCTTCCGTAATGAGAAACGATTTGCTGTGCCAAAAGCCCAACGTTGGACGTTTCCGCTAAATCAACTTGAACGACTAAATGTTGTTCTTTGTGCTGAAGACTTTCTTTCAGTTCGTTGAGTTTATCTACGTTACGGGCAGACAAAATCAATTGTGCTCCAGCGCGGTCTAATTGTCGGGCCAACTCCTCGCCGATTCCCGAAGATGCTCCGGTAATCCACACGACTTTTTGATGAAAATAGCTTGAATTCATGATGTATCAAAGATACGAAACTCCCGCTTCATGTCGCGCTCTTACATAATTTAGTTTAAATTTGAGGACAAATAACAGACATGGAACTACGCAACTTGATTCAACAGCAATTCGAAGAAGCTCAGCAAACATTGGTGAATTTTCAAACGGAGGCGAACTTTTTACTGATTTTACAAGCAGTTGAAGCGATGAGTCAAGCCATTCAAAATGGTGGAAAAATCATCAGCTGTGGAAACGGTGGATCTATGTGTGATGCCATGCATTTCGCCGAAGAACTCAGCGGACGTTTTCGCGATAACCGTCGTGCACTTGCTGCCATCAGTATTT
This sequence comes from uncultured Flavobacteriales bacterium, assembly GCA_903860985.1. Classification (GTDB taxonomy): domain Bacteria; phylum Bacteroidota; class Bacteroidia; order Flavobacteriales_D; family Crocinitomicaceae; genus UBA952. The sequence continues at coordinate 53,034 of CAIOSO010000033.1, read as the reverse complement.
CCGATCCTTCTCATTTGTCCTGCGTGAGCAACGATTACGGCTACGACTTCGTTTTTTCGCGCTTCATTGAAGGACTCGGACAAGCAAACGATGTGCTATTAGGCATTTCGACCTCCGGAAATTCAAGAAATGTCATTCTAGCCGTCGAAGCTGCAAAAGCGAAAGGCATGAAAACGATTGTCCTGACAGGAAAAGACGGCGGTAAATTAGCTGGATTAGCCGATATCGAGATTCGCGCACCCCATTCCAACTTCGCCGATCGCGCTCAGGAAATTCACATCAAAGTCATTCATTCCTTGATTTTAGGAATCGAACAATCCCTTGGACTTTAGAATAATTTCGTGAAAACTTCATCCGTATTGACGTACATCACTTGTATGCGTGTTTCTTTAGGCGCTAATTTGATGTTCTTTTGAACATATTCCACCAAATGTTCACTTTGTCTTCCGGTCCAACGACTCCAAAAAACGACGACTGTGTAATCTAAGTCTTTCATTTTGACACATGGAAATTCCACCGGTTTCAAATAAGGCAGTAACCAAGATAATGTCACGGATGAATCACATGGCGCATTCGTTTTTGCGGGAAACAGATCGAAATTCCCAAATTTGTTCCAGTTGAGGTTGGGATATCCACCCGCATAACAATTAATGTGAAAAGAAACCAGCTTTCCACTTGCATCGAAATACATCGCTTGAATTGGTTGTAATAAATCCTTGGCTAATTTTGGATTGACCGAATCTATTTTTTCTAATTCATCTATATAGGAAGGCAACAATGTTTGCTGGAAATAAATACTCATGTTCCATTTTTGTCCGAAATGATAAAATTCTTCATCGGTTGGAATGTGCGGTTTTTTCATTCCCATCGTCTTTAAAATTAGCGGAGTACATGATGCCAATGAAAGCAACAGTGAAACATAAACCAAGCGTATATTAAACCTCATGTGGCGCCAATTTCGAGTGCTTGCGTCCATATAAGAAGTAAATCACCAAGCCCAATAACAACCAAATCGTGAAGTAAATCCAATTTGCCAATGCTAGTTGACTCATCATATACAAACAGCTCAACAAGCCTAAAATTGGAATAAGGGAAAGTTTGCCTCGAACCGCCATGATGGTAATGAAAATAGTAAATAGAATGAAAATCCAACTAGGAATTTTATTCGCAAAATGCGACCAGCCTTCATTTTTCAAGTGAATGTTGTTCCATTCTTTTTGCTCAATCACTTCGGCTAATTTCATTGCGCCTGCTTCTTCTGCATACAATTCATCCAATTCAGTCACATTCTTTTTCGCGTCCAAAGCCTGATTGACAGACATTGCATCTTTTTTCAAAGTTTGGATTTGAGGCTCACTCAGTTGCAACAACATTTCTTCACTCGTTTTATACGTCGGTTCGTTTTGAACAAACGCCATTGTCTCTGTGCGATAGGTAGTGAATAAAAGCACCATTGTTCCAACCAACAGAATCGGCATCACGAGTCCACCATTGACAAAAGGCGTTTTGAACTTTCCACGTGGAATGTCCGTTTTGTTTTGAAGCACCAAGACTCCACCGCACACGAGTACGAAGGCGAACAAGGTTCCAATGGAACACAAATCGGTGACCATAGTCAAGTTCATAAACAAAGCAGGTATCGCCACAACGAATCCAACGACAATTGTCGCAAAAGAAGGAGTTTTGTACTTCGGATGGACTTTCGAGAAACGTTTCGGCAACAATCCATCGCGACTCATGCTCATCCATATGCGTGGTTGTCCCATTTGGAAAACTAATAAAACGGAAGCCATAGCAACTACAGCACTAATGGAAATGATTCCAGCCATTCTCGGCATATGAATTTCATCAAAGACAAACGCCAATGGATCACCCACCGCCAATTTTTCATAGGAAACAATTCCCGTTAAAATAAGCGCGATGATGATGTACAATATGGTACAGATGATAATCGCCCACATCATTCCGCGTGGCAAGTCCCGTTGTGGATTCTCACATTCTTCCGCAGTGGTTGAAATGGCATCGAATCCAATGTAAGCAAAAAACACAGCGGAAACTCCTTTCAAAATTCCTGTAACACCTTTCGGTGCGAATGGACTCCAATTATTCGTATCCACGTAGAACATTCCCACACCGATCACCAATAAAATGACAGCCAGTTTGATAAGTACCATAATATTGGATGCATTACGGCTTTCCTTCATTCCACGGTAGACCAACCACGTAATCAATACAATGATGAACAATGCCGGCAAATCAAAAATGAGGTGAAAGCCAAAAATTTGTGGCGCGCTCATCCAAGCTTCTCGTGCTAGAATCAAAGATCCATCTAAATCCACCAGTTCTTTCCCTGCCGCTAATAAGGTTTTGGCTTCGTGAAATCCATTCGATGCAGACAAATAATCCATTTGAATCCAACTAGGAAGATGAATGCCGTTTGGAATCCCAAGTGCTTTAATGTGAATTCCTTCAAGCATGTTAGTGAAATAATCACTCCAAGAGATGGCGACCGTAATGTTTCCGATGGCGTACTCCATAATCAATGCCCAACCGATGATCCATGCAATGATTTCACCGAAGGCTACATACGAATACGTGTAAGCAGATCCGGACACAGGCACCATGGATGCGAACTCAGCGTAGGCAAAAGCCGCGAATCCACAGGCAATTGCGGTAAATAAGAATAAGAAAACTACGGCTGGACCACCCTGAGAACTCGCTTCTCCAATCGTACTGAAAATTCCAGCGCCAATAATCGCCGCAATTCCGAAAGCCGCTAAATCTCTTACTTTCAAGTGTTTCCCTAATGCATGCGCATCACTGTTTTGATCATTCAAGCGGACTTGCTCTAAAATGTCGTGCACTGATTTTTTACGAAAGAGGGAATTCCAGGTCATATATTCATTGTTTAGCGGAACTAAAAGTAGGAAATTATTTAAGATTTCCGCCGAATGCGAACTGCATTCCTTTTCATCTGTTACTTTTGTATGGTGGAAAAATGCATAGAAATAAAAGGAGCACGGGTTCATAATCTGAAATCCATTGACGTGAAAATTCCCCACGGGAAATTGACGGTCATCACTGGAGTATCAGGTTCTGGTAAATCAAGTTTGGCCTTCGATACCATTTTCGCGGAGGGACAACGTCGTTTCATCGAAAGCATGTCCTCCTATGCAAGACAATTTTTAGGAAAACTAAACAAACCTGAAACGGAATACATCAAAGGAATTGCCCCTTCGATTGCGATTCAACAAAAAGTCATTTCGAGCAATCCACGATCCACCGTCGGAACGACCACCGAGATTTACGATTACCTCAAGTTATTTTACGCCCGAGTTGGAAAAACGTATTCACCTGTTTCTGGTAAAGAAGTACAAAAACATCAAATTAAAGATGTCATCAATTTCCTCAGTAAGCACTGGCTTAACGAGGCTATTGCCATTCTTTGTCCAGTCACAATTTTTGAAACAGAAAGCTACTTAAATAAATTAGAATCACTTTATAAACAAGGTTTTACAAGAGTATATTTAAATGATTCATTTAAATTAATTGAGGACTTATTGAGCTCTGAATTCGATGAAGAATTCCTCTTGGCCATCGATCGTTTCAACAATGATTTCTCCGACGAAAGTAATTTAAACCGCTGTACTGATTCACTCGGGCTTGCCTTCACAGAAGGAAAAGGAATTTGTGCGATTCTACACCACAAGGAGCAGAAACTTCAATGGTTTAGCAATCGTTTCGAATTGGACGATATGAGCTTTCAAGAGCCGAGCGTGAATCTTTTCGCTTTCAACAATCCTTATGGAGCATGTAAAACGTGTGAGGGATACGGAATGGTACTTGGAATCGATGAAGAATTGGTTTTTCCGAATCGAAACCTCAGCGTATACGAAGGCGCAATCGCACCATGGAAAGGCGACTCCATGGGTGAATACTTGAACCAGCTAACCTACAACGCAAAGAAATTCGACTTCCCAATTCACCGTCCAGTGAAGGAACTAAGCCCAGAACAATACGACTTACTTTGGAAAGGAAATACTTATTTCGAAGGTTTAAGTAAGTTTTTTAAATTCATTGAAAATCAAACATATAAGATTCAATACCGCGTCATGCTTTCTCGCTATCGCGGTAAGACAAACTGTCCTGAATGTAAAGGAACGCGATTACGTGGAGACGCTGCTTACGTGAAGATCAATGGCTGTTCGATTCAAGATCTTGTACTCAAATCCATTGACGATGCAGCGGCATTTTTTCAAGGACTTTCCTTAAACGATTACGACCGACAAGTATCGAAACACATTCTTCCCGAAATTCAACAGCGACTGGGATTCCTGAAAGACGTTGGACTCGGTTACTTAAGCTTAAACCGTGGAGCCAACACCTTGTCCGGTGGGGAATCGCAGCGCATTCATTTGGCCACATCACTGGGAAGTAGCCTCGTTGGATCCATTTACATTTTGGACGAACCTTCGATTGGATTACATCCAAAAGACACTGCCCGATTGATCAAAGTCCTACTGAACCTCAAAGCACTCGGAAACACAGTGATTGTCGTGGAGCACGAAGAAGAAATCATGATGGCAGCCGATGAGATTTTGGACATTGGTCCTTTAGCGGGATCGCACGGCGGTGAAGTCGTTTTTCAAGGAGATTACAAAGCGCTCATCAACGCAAAGGACAGTTTAACTGCCAAGTATTTACTAGGTATCAAAGAAATTCCTGTCCCACAAAAGAGACGCAGCGGAAAGAACCGCATCACACTTTCAGGCGCAAGACAAAATAATTTAAAAAACCTCACGCTTGATTTTCCACTAAATAAACTCGTGTGCATCACGGGAGTTTCTGGTTCAGGAAAATCGACTTTAATTAAATCATTACTATACCCATCCATTCGGAAAGAGCTTGGATTAAGCGGAGATTTAATCGGGAAATGCGACGGAATTTCAGGAGATTTAAAATCGATCAAACACGTAGAATTCGTGGACCAGAATCCCATCGGCAAGTCTTCTCGAAGCAATCCAATCACTTACGTTAAAGCTTTCGATGACATACGTGAACTATTTGCTAGACAGCAACTTGCGAAAATGCGCGGATACAAGCCAGGCTTCTTCAGTTTCAACGTAGAAGGTGGACGTTGCGAGATGTGCGAAGGCGAAGGAAGCATCACCGTTGCGATGCAATTTATGGCTGACGTCCATTTGAATTGCGAAGCCTGCAAAGGTACGCGCTACAAATCCGAAACCTTAGAAATCGAATACCGAGGAAAGTCCATTTACGACATTCTCGAAATGACACTTGACGAATCATTGGCATTCTTTAAGGAAGGTCAAGATCGTTTGGACGCCAAAATCGTTGAGAAAATTCAGCCATTGGTCGATGTCGGTTTAGGCTATTTGAAAGTCGGGCAGTCCTCCAGTACGATGAGTGGCGGAGAAGCACAACGCATCAAACTCGGATCTTTTTTAGCCAAAGGAACACAGGCGCCTCCCACCCTATTTATCTTCGACGAACCAACGACAGGCTTGCATTTTTACGACATTGACAAATTAGTTATTGCATTTAACGCATTAATTGACCGTGGACATTCCATTTTAGTCATTGAGCACAACATGGAAGTCATCAAATGTGCGGATCACATCATCGAATTAGGCCCCACGGGCGGTGAACAAGGAGGACACTTGCTTTTCGAAGGGACACCGGAAGAAATGGTTGTGGCAAAAAACACAGAAACAGCGCACTTCTTAGAACAAAAACTACATCCAAGGCGTTAACTATCGGAGAATTGTGCATTTATCTGTTGATAAATACAGACTCCAAAACGAATCCAATGTGAAGATTCCTTTAACTTTGCATAAAAATTACATACATGTCAGCAGATATTTTCGAAAAAATTCAGGCGAATCGCGGACCTATTGGACAACACGCGAAAGAATCTCATGGATATTTTACCTTTCCTAAGTTAGAAGGTCCAATTGGCCCTCACATGATTTTCCGTGGAAAAACTCGTTTGAACTGGTCATTGAACAATTATTTGGGATTGGCTGATCATCCGGAAGTGAGAAAAATCGATGGTGAAGCAGCAGCTGATTATGGATTTGGATCTCCGATGGGTGCACGTATGATGAGTGGAAACTCCGATCACCACGAGCAATTGGAGCGCGAGTTGTCGGCGTTTGTCAATAAAGAAAGTACAATCTTGTGTAACTTCGGATATCAGGCGGTTGTTTCGGCAATTGACTGTTTAGTGGATCGTCACGACGTGATCGTATACGACGCGGAATCTCACGCATGTATCCTTGATGGTGTGCGTTTACACATGGGGAAACGTTTCGTTTTCAAACACAACGATTTAGAGGATTGCGAAAAACAATTACAACGCGCAACAAAATTAGCGGCTGAAACAGGAGGAGCAATCCTTGTTATTACAGAAGGTGTTTTCGGAATGCGTGGAGACCAAGGAATTCTAAAAGAAATCGTTGCACTGAAAGAAAAATATAGCTTCCGTTTATTCGCAGATGACGCCCACGGCATCGGAACACTTGGTGCAAATGGCGGTGGAACAGGTGAAGAGCAAGGATGTCAAGACGGCATCGATATTTACTTCGGTACCTTCGCAAAATCTTTTGCCTTGATTGGTGGATTCATTTCATCGGATGAGCAAGTGGTTGAATACTTACGCTACAACATGCGTTCACAAATCTTCGCGAAAGCGATGCCATTGCCTCTGGTAATTGGAGCTTTGAAACGTTTGGAGTTAATGAGAAATCACCCAGAGTACAAAGCGAAATTGTGGGAAATCACAGAAGCTTTGCAAACAGGATTAACAGAAGCTGGATTCGAGATTGGTCCAACCAACTCATGTGTAACACCAGTTTACTTAAATGGATCCATTCCTGAATCGACAAACTTGATCTACGATCTACGTGAGAACTACAATGTGTTCTGTTCGATGGTTGTATACCCAGTTGTACCGAAAGGAATGATTATTCTACGTTTGATTCCAACAGCAACACATACCTTAGAAGATGTACGCTACACGATTGAGTGTTTCTCTAAAATCGTTGGTAAGTTGAAAGCTGGAGAATACGTTTCAGATAAAATTGCAGCGGTTTAATTCAAACCGAAAATGATCACATAAAAAAAGGAGCTTGAAAAGGCTCCTTTTTTGTTTTAGATGGAAATCAACTGATGCTTTATGGCGTAAAGGACGATGCCAGCCATGTTTTTGGAATTGGTTTTCAAAAGAATTTTATCTCGATGTGATTCCACCGTTTTCTTGGATAAAAAAAGGATATCCGCAATTTCCTGACTTGTTTTTTCCTGACAAATGAGTTGAACAATTTTAATTTGTTGGTTGGTTAAGTCTGTGGTGTTGAATGTGTTTTGAATGACCTTTTTATCAATGAATCCTTGAATCTTGGACAGAGGAACTCGCTCATTAACATAGAATCCCAATTCAACCACTTGTTCAATAGCATCAATAATTTCGGTTATGTCTTGTACTTTCAGCAAATATCCCCTACCACCACATTTCAAAAAGCGATCAATAAAAGCCTCATTGTCATAGGAACTTAAGCCAATGATTTTCAAGTTCGGGAATTTTCTAGTCAACAATTCTGTCGTTTCCCACCCATCCATCCCGGGCATTTGAATATCCATCAGAACTACATCCACCTGTATTCCTTTATTTTCCTTGAACCAACTGATGACATCGATGCCATTTGAGGCTTGGTAAACGACTTCGATGTGCGAGTGAGCATCAAATAATTTTTTCATACCTTGTTGAACGAGCATCTGATCGTCCACAATCACGAGTTTAATGTTGGATTTCATGCAATGGGATTTTAATTCGAATGTGATTCTGTTTGTCAGAACTCACTTGGTAATCTATGGTTGCTTTCAACTGCTGAATTCTAGATTGTATGCTTTTCAAGCCATTTCCATTTTTCTGCATGAGTAAACGTTTGACATCTTCATTCTTCAAACCAATTCCGAGGTAGTAAAAATAAAGGTGCAAGTGCGCTTTATCATGTTGCATTTCTAGTAAAAGCTTAGACGCATTTCCATGTTTTAAAATGTTATTGATACATTCCTTGATAATTCGATAAACGTTTAATTCAGCATCCAAGGTTAATCGATTTACTGGCATATCCGCATGAAAATCTATGTCCAAACGCTTTGTCAAATTCACAGATTGAATGAATTCGGTTAAAGCAACTTCCAATCCCATTTTCACCAGAGAAGGCGGTAAAACGCGATTCGAAATTTGTCGAATGGCCTCTGCAGTTTTTTCGATCAACACAATGGTCTCCTCCAATATTTCTGCTTGTTCGTGCGATGCATTTGAAAGCGCTTTTGCATTCAGGATGTTTAACTTCGACACCAATAATAAGCCCCCAATTTCATCGTGTAAGTCCATGGCTATGGACAAACGCTCTTTTTCTTCGGCTTTCACCGTTGCTTCGTTCAGTTCACGATCGAAGTTGATTTGAGTCTCTCTTAAAAGAGATTGTTCACGTTTCAATCGTTTTGTGTAAAATTTATAAAGCAAAATGAATGCAATTGAAATCAACATCAGAACGCAAGATGTTGTGATAACTAATTCGAGAAAGTGGATTTTTTCGGGATGTTCCAAAATGAAAAAGCGATTAATAATTTAAAACTTCCTTCAATAAAATTATGTAAATACCATAAATCAGTTTTAATTATTTTAGAAATATAATAGATCAATAGAAATACAGAAGTTTTGTAGGAAATAAAATAAATACTGAAACCAGTTAATTGACTTTCGTTTTTAGAATATTCATCATTTTTTAACTGATCAAAAAGAAAAAATAGAACTAGTGAAATTTCAAAAAGATTCGTGGCTTTAAATCCATCCAGCACATAATTACTCGTCCCCATATCATAAAATATTTTTATTAAAATGCATAGAACTATTAAATTGATTGTCTTTATTGCATGCTCCTTTTTAATCATTTTATGATAAATCGCCGTAATGCAAATAAACTCAATGATTCCATAAGTATTAAATACTATTACATTGTGTATGCCCAGCTTTGAGGTAATCAATAAAGAAATAGTTGAAATAACTGATGCAATCAAATAAGTCATTAACCAAAACTTCAATTGAATTTCTTTGTTCAACAATATTAAAACCGGAATCAACCCAGCTATTAATTGAAAAAAAGCAGAAGTGTAAAGCAAATTCACTATGAATTTAATGCATTGTCAGCGGAGCAATTGGGAGGACAAATTAAACCTGAGTTAAAAATTTTGCCTTCAACTAAATCATTACCGTTTATATCAATACCCACAATAACATTCGTTAATTCCCCTAAATCATCTATACCGTTATAAATCCTCAGTCCAACACAGTTATCTTGGGCCATTACTCCCAAAAACAGATCAGCTGAATAGGAAACTGCTTTTGATAAATTGGGGTACGTACTTCTGAATGTTGCAGTTAATTTTGATGCTTGTTCCAACGTAATGTATTTTCCAGCCATGTTTAGATTTTTTATCGAAAATACATAAAAAGAACACTTTAAATTCCTCCTATCGAATTTCGATATATTAAATTCCTATTTTACAGACATTTAACAATTCAATATAAGGGTTTACACTTACTTTTTTAAGTGTTTTTACTTACCCTAATTAATCTCCATCGAATACAAATAGTTCTGATTTTTCAATAAAAACAAGTAGATACCCTTATCTAAAACAGGGTTTTCATTTAGTACCGGTCTTGAAATTTATATCGAATTTTACTTAATTAACCATTCAACTATGCTGAAAAAAATAACACTTAAAGCGTTTGTCCTTATTTTGATATCCATAAATTATGGGCATAGCCAAACACCCGTAGACCTTGGATTTGCCACACTTGTTTGGGAAGATGATTTCGATTTTCACGACTCTTCGAAATGGATTATAATTAATGATTGTGATCACAAAGATAATCATCAAGTTTATAGAAGTTCGAACGTCAATTTTTCTGGAGGTTCTATGAAGATTAATTTACGCAATGAGCAAGTTAACTATCTAGATACAAATATTTCCTTTAATTCTTGGGCATGCGGAGGTATACACGACACAATTTATAATTACACTTCTGGGTGGGTAGAATCTACAAACATTCATTCGTTTAACTATGGATATATTGAGGCAACAATTAGATTTCCAAATAATTTTTATGCCGCACCGGGATTTTGGTGTTGGAAAAATGATGGTCAAGCACAATATTCCAATGACTCAGAGATAGATATAGTCGAATCGGTTGCAGATGGCCTACATACTTCGTATAGCACTTCTGTATATAGCACTAATATTCATACCAATGCAAGCGGGGCATATCCTTCTTATCCAGAGTTACCGCGGTATGTTGAAATAACAAAGCCAAATTTTAGCTTTTCGGACTGGCATACTTACGGCCTTGAAAAATCTCAAGACCGTGTGGTTTGGTACCTTGATCACAAGGTGGTTCGCGTGCTTTATAATCACCAAATGATCGATCCAGAAAGAATAATATTTAATTTAATGATTAAAAGTTTATCAAATCTTCCTACAACTATTAATGAAACTTTGCAAATAGATAACTTTCGATGTTATGAAGTAGACTATGAGTGTCAAAATAATGGAGTTATTTGCGGAAGTCTTTTTCCAAGCAACAATGTATTCTCAACACTTAACGTTGGTAATAATATTTGCTCCAACACTGTTAATATTGGTTCTCAAGTAGTCCTTAAAGCACAAAATAATATTACACTAAATAATAATTTCTTTTGCCCAATTGGTGGCGAATTATTTTTACTAACCGGCGGATGCCACTAATTGTTAATTTATGAAATCATTTCTAACTTTATTTTTATCTAGTTTAGTTTCTATGAATGTTCTTGGCCAATTAAAAGTTGATCAATATGGAAAGGTTCTTATTGGAAATTTGGGTTCTGGTCAAAATTCAGCTTGTTTAATTAATGGGAATTTGCAAATACAACAAAACTACTCAATCAATAATGTAAATCAACAAGTGAAGTTTTATATCAAAGCTGGAAATGGAGACCCCGGAATTGATATTGGCAGCTCAAAAAGTAGAATTGCATTTTACTTATCAGGAAAATACAATTCCCTTTATGCTGCAAATTATTTTAAAGTCTCTGATTCAATTATTAAATTTAACCACTTTAATATACAAGATCCACTGGCAAAATTGATGATGTTGAAACCGTACCGTTATAATACAGTAACCATGGAAGAAGATTCTACCTATACTACCCTTTCAGAATATGGGTTTTTCTCACAAGAAGTTGAAAGCACTTTAAATGAGGTAAACATCACTGAAAATCAACATGATCTCAAATTATTAGATTATGATCAAATCATTCCATTGTTAGTCGCAGCAGTTAAGGAACAACAATATCAATTAGATTCTTTGAAAGAGGTCATTGCCTCTTGTTGTGCTGCTGAAAAATCAGTGAGTTCAACAAAACCCGGCACATTTTCAAGACAATTGAAATCTGAAATCACTCAAATTACACCTAACCCTAACAATGGAAACTTTCAAATAGACTTTACCATTGTCGAACCTAAATCAATCGTTTACTTTGAAATTTTGACCATCAACGGTCAAATTATAAAAACAATTCCTCAAAATTCAATTGAAGGAAATAAATATAAAATAGAAGTAGCTTTAAATTATATTAGTTCTGGACAATACCTCATTCGTATGTACGTGAACAAACAATTATGCGACACAAAGAAATTGTTAGTAAGTTAACGCTTAATTTGACTTACAATAAGCAGTTTAACCTTATCACTTGAACTTTACGTTATAAAGTTACTCATTGATCTAAAATTGAACATCATGAAAACAATCCTATTCCTCACGGTCTTACTACTCGCTAGTTGCGAGAAGCAATACCTGAAGCAGTTACATCCTTATACAGCCACATTTACTTATGAAAATGGACTTACGGGTGGTACAATGATTTATAAAATCGTCGAACGAAATAAGGATTTTCTCATTTTAAAATCAGACGAATGGGATACCCTATTTTTTGACGACAAAACACACTTACACGGAGTGCTCAACGATTGGGTGTCAATGCAAACGCACAAATCTGAATTTACCGGGGAATTAACCGCCAATTATAAAAAAAGAATGGAAATTAACGGTGTGGCCATGAAACAAATGGGTTGGGGTCCACAAAAATTCACCGTTTCAATTAACTAAATCCGTTGCTATGATTAGATATTATCTTTTTTTTCTGTCTTTGTTAGTCTTAGAAATAAGTCATAGTCAAAAAGAAATTCAGTTTGAGGCTGGACTTAAAAGTGGTGTTACCACAATCTACAATCCAACAATTACACACGTGGGATACGTACATGATTATCAACTAGGTATTGCACATTCCGGAAATGTCATGCTTCGCAAAAACTGGAAAAAGAATGTGCTATCTCTTGGAACTCAGTTTCAATTTACTTCTGTGAAATACCGTAATTTCTCTGTGCCAAAATACCTCGACAACATGTTAACTGATTGGGATTATGTCTATTATTCAAATCGAATGCTGCAACTTCAAGTCATGTTTGGTTTTCATCACCGTTTACCACTTGGATTCGAGATTGGTGTTTACTTGACTCCTACTTTTCTTTGTGTTTCCTTTGAAAACTACAAAACTGATTATATTGATGCATATATCGGTTATCAGTATAATCAAACCACCAAAAACAATCCTGCTTACAACCGTTTTGTGCTACTCGGATCGATTGAAATTGCGAAAGTGCAAACCTTGAAATCAGGAAAATCAGTGCGCTATACCTTATCACCAACAATTTCTTTGAGTAATCCTGGCGGTGTAAATTCCTATTGTGCAGCGATGTCCCCAAAAGGAAACTTTTCGAGCTTTTACGTGAACGCACAGGCGGGAATTGCGTACCAGTTTCGGTAGGCACATAAAAAGCCAATTAAACCTAGTTTTTTTTTAAATCAAAGACCATAAAAAAAGGAGCTTGAATAGCTCCTTTTTTATTTTCTATAAAGTTCTACTTAGCGACTCGCAAATGGATGATTACTGACCACTGGAATCTCCAAGGAAATCAATTTTTGAATGTCGCGAATGTACTTGCGCTCTTCTTTATCACAGAAGGAAACGGCAATTCCTGATGCTCCTGCGCGTCCGGTACGACCAATGCGGTGTACATACGTTTCTGGAATGTTTGGAATGTCGTAGTTGATAACGAACGACAACTCATCGATGTCGATTCCACGTGCAGCAATGTCTGTAGCCACTAAAACGCGTGATGTTTTATCTTTAAAGTTCGACAAAGCGCGCTGACGTGCATTCTGTGATTTGTTTCCGTGAATCGCTTCCGCTGAAACTTTGTTTTTCAATAACAACTTCACAATTTTGTCCGCTCCGTGTTTCGTACGTGAGAAAACCAATACGCTTGGCGCTTTCGTTTCTTTTAATACGTGTACCAACAAATCTTTTTTCGCTGGGGCGTCCACGTAGTATAAAGCTTGGTCAATCATTTCCGCTGTTGAGGAAACTGGATTCACTTCCACTTTCACTGGATCTGTTAAAATCGAATTCGCTAGAGAAGTAATCTCTTTTGGCATCGTCGCAGAGAAAAATAAGGTTTGACGTTTCGCTGGAATCAGTTTGATGATTTTCTTCACGTCGTGAATGAATCCCATGTCTAACATACGATCGGCTTCATCCAAAACAAAAATCTCTAAGTTTCCTAACTTGATGAATCCTTGTTGTTGCAAGTCTAGTAAGCGTCCTGGCGTAGCGATTAACACATCTACCCCATTTTTCAAACGGTTTACTTGTTGTGACTGATTTACCCCACCAAAGATCACGGTGTAACGCAATTTTAACTCACTGCCGTAATTCTTGAAACTTTCTTCAATTTGTATCGCTAATTCGCGTGTCGGAGTAACAATTAAAGACCTGATTTTATTCGAGTTATCTGTTTGTTTCGAAGCGTGAATGCGTTGAATGATTGGAATGGCAAATGCCGCTGTTTTTCCGGTTCCAGTTTGTGCACAACCCATGACATCTCTTCCTTCGAGAACGTATGGTATTGCTTGTTGTTGGATGGGAGTTGGTTCGGTATAACCTTGTTTGGTAAGAGCGTTTAAAATCGGCTCTAAAAGATTTAATTCATTAAATTTCATATAATTATTCAATCCTACGGTTGAACAAATACATTAATGATTGACCCAGGATTTGCACAAAGGTAAAGCAAATAAACCGGATAATCTATTTGAGTACGCCGCGCACTGCATCCAAGATGCGTTGAACACGTTGTTCTTCTACTTTCAGGATGGTTTCGGAAAAGGCGGAATCTTCGTCCAACAACACTTTGCTTGTCCCTGAAAAGTGAATCGCGTCCGGCTGCGCCTCTCGGGCAATTTTCGCAATGTTACCAGCGTTTACACCGCCACCTGCCATGATTTCGATGCGACCGTCGGAATACTGTCTCATTTCTTTTAAATTCGGTAAGCCGATGTCCACGTGACTCGCAAATCCAGAAGTTAAAATCCGGTGGAATCCCAATTTTATTAATTGATCCATCGAGCGTTTCCAATCAATGCTTTCATCAAATGCACGGTGGAATGTCCATTCGAAATCAGGGAACTTTTCCTTCAAGGTCCCTAAAGATTCGGTGTCCAAATCGAAATTGGATTTTAAAATCCCAACAACGACTCCTTGTACACCTGCCTGCTGACAAAAAGCCAAGTCTCGTTCCATCACAGCGATTTCTTCTGGACTGTAACAAAATCCACCCGCTCTTGGACGTACCAACACATGCGTATCGATTCCATTGTCCAAAGCATACGTGATCATCCCCGCGGAGGGCGTGAGTCCACCCTGCTCCAAATTCTCACACAATTCAATGCGATCAAAATCAAGGGATTTCGCCAATGTTATTGCTTCAATCGAAGCGGCACACAATTCTAATTTCATAGGTCCAAAATAGCTTGACAAAATTGCTAAAAAATTCCATATAAAAACGCCACTCCTTTTCCTTATATTTGCATACGATTACAATCAACAATGGCAAAAGAAAAAGCACCCAACACGCAAGATCAAATGGATTTTGAAGCATTCAAAAAACAGGTACTTGCGGACTATCAATTAGCTTGCGAATCCCGCGAAGCATCCCTTCTTGGAAGAAAAGAAGTGTTGACCGGTAAAGCGAAATTTGGAATTTTCGGAGATGGAAAAGAGCTCGCGCAAATTGCCTTAGCGAAACAGTTTCAGAATGGCGATTTTCGCTCGGGATACTACCGCGATCAAACCATTATGATGGCCATTGGTGAATTAACCATTGAACAGTATTTTGCTGGATTGTATGCTCACACAGATGTGGACGTTGAACCGCAATCTGCTGGACGTCAAATGGGTGGGCATTATTCCACACGTAACTTGGATGCAAACGGAGAATGGAAAAATTTGATGTTGCAGAAAAACAGCTCTGCGGATATTTCTCCAACTGCCGGACAAATGCCACGTTTGGTTGGATTGGCACAAGCATCGAAAGTATACCGTCAACAAGAAGCATTGAAATCGAATCCTGCCTTTGAGAAATTCACCAACGGTGGAAACGAAGTCGCATTTGGAACAATTGGCGATGCCTCCACGAGTGAAGGTCCTTTCTGGGAATCGATCAACGCAGCGGGTGTATTGCAAGTACCGATGGTGATGTCCGTTTGGGACGACGGCTACGGGATTTCAGTGCCAAGAGAATTACAAACAACGAAAGGAAGCATTTCAGATGCGTTATCAGGAATGCAACGCACGGCGGACAAACCCGGATACGAGATTTTCATCACGAAAGGTTGGGATTATGCCCATTTGTGTGAAACCTATGAAAAAGCGGTGAAATTGGCACGCGAGGAACACATTCCTGTATTGGTGCACGTGAAAGAAGTGAATCAACCGCAAGGACACTCCACTTCCGGATCGCATGAGCGTTACAAATCAGCGGAGCGTTTGGAATGGGAAACAACCTTTGATTGCATTCAAAAGTTCAAAGAATGGATTCTTTCATTCGAAGCCAAAGGAATGGCGATTGCATCGGATGAAGAATTAAATACGATACAAGCAGCAGCGAAAGAAATGATTCGTAGCTCCAAAAATACAGCATGGTCGCGTTTCACGGATAGCATGAAACAAGATCAAGCGGATTTAGTTGCTGTATTAAAAGCAGTCGCGGCAGAAAGTACGCAGTCCGTGTTTATTCAAAAGGACATTGAAGCGCTTGAAAAAGAAAAAGAACCGATTCGTCGTGATTTATTGACCTTGGCTCGAAAAGTATTGCGTCAAGTTCGCGAGGAGCAAATTTCCTCGAAAAAAACACTTGGAAACTGGATTCAAAGCATGATTTCCGGAAACTTCGATCGTTACAGTTCGCATTTGCATTCGCAATCTGCCCATTCAGCGATGAATGTTCCAGCAGTGGCACCGAAATATGCGGATGACGTTCAAATGGAAGACGGTCGCATCATTCTTCGTGAAAACTACCGCACGATTTTAGAGAGTCGACCAGAGGTTCTTGTCTTCGGAGAAGATGCTGGAAGAATTGGTGGTGTGAATCAATCCTTAGAAGGATTACAAGAGCAATTCGGCGAAGGACGCGTTTCAGACACTGGAATTCGCGAGTGTACGATCATCGGACAAGGAATTGGCATGGCGATGCGTGGACTACGTCCAATTGCAGAGATACAGTACTTGGATTACTTGTTGTACGCGATTCAAATCATGTCCGACGATTTAGCGACTGTTCAGTACCGTACAAAAGGTGGACAAAAAGCACCGTTGATTATTTCCACACGTGGACACCGCCTCGAAGGAATCTGGCACAGTGGTTCACCGATGGGAATGATTGTCAATTCGATTCGTGGTATTCACGTTTGTGTTCCAAGAAACATGACGAAAGCCGCAGGATTCTACAATACATTATTACAAGCAGACGAACCAGCGTTGGTGATTGAACCATTGAACGGTTACCGCACGAAAGAGCGCATGCCAATTAACTTTGGAACGTTCACCGAAGCATTAGGTATGCCGGAAATCGTGAAAGAAGGAAAAGACTTAACATTGGTTTCTTACGGATCAACCTTCAACCTTTGCGAGGTAGCTGCCCAACAATTGGAGCACATGGGAATATCCGTCGAACTGATTGACGTTCAAACCTTGTTGCCTTTCGACATCAAACACATGATCAGTGATTCCTTGGCGAAAACGAATCGTTTACTGATTGTGGACGAAGACGTCAGCAGTGGTGCAACCGGATTCATGTTGGATAAAATTCTCGTGGAGCAAAAAGGCTACTACCACCTCGACTCCGCACCAGAAACCTTGAGTTCGAAAGACCATCGTCCGGCTTATGGTTCCGACGGTGACTACTTCTCCAAACCAAGCATCGACGACATCATTGAAAAAGTGTATGCGATGATGCATGAAGCGGAGCCGGCGAAGTATCCGAGTTTGTATTGACTAGTGAACAGTCCGCCGCGGCGGATCAGTGAACAGTGAACAGTGCTCAGTGAACAGTGCTCAGTGAACAGTGCCTAGTAACATAACCAATTATTTACTTTTCAAACGCAAGTTTTTTAGCGAATAATTCTCAAAGGTTTAAATACATACTTTTGTTTTTATGAAAAATTTATCCTTCCTTTTTACCTTGTTATTATCTGGTATTAGTTTTGCTCAAAGCTACAATACCATGTGGATTCCGGATACCTTAAGTGGTCCCAACTTCACACTAAACATTCGAGACACCTTTGCGCAAATTGTTCCTACTGGAAATCAAACCATAACCGGCGGCGTGAATGGTAAATTTTGGGGTCCTACATTATTGATGAACAAAGGTGACATTGTTCACATGACTGTCAACAATCACTTAAATGACTCAACCACATTACATTGGCACGGGATGCATTTACCGGCTGTCATGGACGGTGGTCCACATCAGATAATTCCACCTGGAACAACTTGGCAACCTTATTGGGAAGTAAAAAATCAAGCATCTACACTTTGGTACCATCCGCACATGCATGAAATGTCGCAGGAACAAGTGACCAAAGGTATTGGTGGATTTATCATTGTTCGTGATGCAGAAGAAGCCGCATTGAATTTACCGAGAAAATATGGCGTGGATGACATTCCTGTCATGATAACTGACCGAGACATCAATGCACAACATCAATTCGCGATTGTACCCTACGGAGACAGTATTTTGGCAAATATGACTTTAAGAGCGCAGTATAACGTTCCCGCGCAAGTGGTGCGATTTCGTTTGTTAAATGGAGCCATTGAAACTTCATATAATTTAGGCTTCAGTGACAATCGTTCCTTTTATGTGATTGGCACAGATGGTGGATTGCTAGACGCTCCTGTCCTGGTTAATGGTACTACACCTCGATATATTTTGTCCGCAGGTGAACGCATAGAAATTTTAGTAGACTTATCGGGACAAGCAGGAAGTACTGTTTTTTTGAAAGCGTTTAATCAGAGCCTTGCGAATTTCATTCCCGGTTCTGAAAGTTTTCCAAATGGACCCTTTGCGAGTTTTCTGGGACACACCAATTACAACATCCTCAAATTAAACATTGGAAATCAAACGGCTAATCCAGTTTCCTCGATTCCAACGGCACTCGTTTCAAACCAATTTCCTTTAGAGCAAGATGCTGCTTTAACGCGCACCATTACCATCAGTGATAGCACTGGCGTCACAAGCGTTCCTATTCTCGGTCCAAATGCCTTTATTTTAGGACATCAATTATTCAATATGAATGTGATTAATCATTCTATTCCGTTAGATCAAACAGAAGTTTGGGAATTGAAAAGCACCTCTGGATTTGGACATCCATTTCACATTCACGATGTTGAATTTAAAATCCTGACGATCAACGGTGTTGCACCCAGTGCACAACAAGCTGGATGGAAAGATGTCATCTTAGTTGAACGCATGAAAACCGTTCGTTTCATCGCGAAATTCAGCGACTACGCCGATGCCACGCATCCATTCATGTACCATTGTCACATTGCCTTGCATGAAGATGAAGGAATGATGGGGCAATTTGTCGTGACGCAACCAGTCGGAATAAACGAAATTTCCTTATCGAGTGATTTTACGATTTTCCCGAATCCAACAAGGGAGAAGATTTTTGTTCAATTGGGAGACGTTCCCTCCGAAATCTATTACGCAACCGTTACGAATGCTTCTGGTAAAATCGTGATGATGCTTCCTAAACCAGAATTATCATCTGGCATCGATGTTTCTCACCTGAAAAAAGGAACGTATTTCCTTGAATTGATGGAACAAAAAACGAAGGCGAAAACAACGAAGAAATTCATCATCGAATAAGTTGTTGCGAAACCTTAAATCAACAGTATTTCTTGTTCTTTCTAGCGTGTTGTTAGTCCTAAATAGCCATGCTCAAAATCTACCGATTTGGCAGCAAGAAAAGGAACTTGCAACAGCATTAAAATCGAATAGCGCTCGAGTTATCATGACCCATTACTTCGCAACATGGTGCAAGCCCTGCATGGAAGAATTGCCGGTTTTTGATAGTTTGAATCAATTAAATAAGGAAAATGTTTTGATTCAATTTGTATCACTTGATCTAAAGAACAATCGTCATTTGAAAAAGAAAATCCAACGACTAAATCTCCCTGGGAATTGCTTTTACCTTGAGCCGAACGCTTCCATTATGAAAGATAGTTCTTTTAATTGGGATGGAACTTTGCCTTTCACCGTAATGTATTTCTCAACAACTGAAACCAGTATCGAATTAGCTGGGAAACATACGCTACAAGACTACCTAAAACTGATGAATAACAATGAAAACTAAACTCTTTCTTTTCTTTTTAACCATCGGAATTACCTCATTCGGTCAAGTTACTATTACAGATAACTTTTCCTTGAAAAACGTAGATGGACGAATGGTCTCTTTAGGCGATTTTCCAATGGCCAAAGGCTTTGTTGTCATTTTTACCTGTAATCATTGTCCATTTGCGAAACTTTATCCAAAACGTTTGAATGACTTAAATGAAAAATACACCAAATTGGGAGTTCCAATCATTGCAATCAGTTCCATGGATACGATAAGTTATGAAGAAGATACTTATCTGAAAATGATTCAAAAGGCAAAGAAGGAACATTTTAATTTTCCGTATTTGTATGATCCAACTCAAGAAGTCGCGAAGTTATTTCATGCGCAAAAAACACCGCATGCATTTATTATTTGGCGCGATGGAGAACATTTCAACATCGTATACAATGGAGCTATTGACGACAACGGAATGCATCCGAACGAAGTAGAAAATCCATATATTTCCATGGCACTCGATGAATTGTTAGAGGGGAAAACAGTGAGCAATCCTGAAACCATTACGATTGGATGTCAGATTTATTTTAGAGAGTGAGCTGTAATGAGTGAACAGTGCTCAGTGCTCAGTGAACAGTGCTCAGTGCTCAGTGCTCAGTGAACAGTGCTCAGTGCTCAGTGCTCAGTGATTAGTGCTCAGTGAACAGTGAACAGTGCCTAGTGCTTCCTGAGACTACTTCAGTAATTCAGCCTTGTACGTTTCGAACTTGATTTTTGAGTCGATGTTCTTCTGGATTTCTTTTTGGTATTTGGAGATTTTACGAAGTCCCATGAAAAAGTACAGTAAATAAAATCCAATGGAAATTCCAAGCATCACTTTTCCCATCGCCTGAATCAGTGCGATATCGGCTGGCGTTTGATTGGGTAAATTCCCATTGAACAAATCTGGATAGTGATAAGTCATCCATCCATTAAAGCCTATTGTTCCTAAAATAAAAATGTACAAGATGTTAATCAGTGTGTAGATGAATTGTTCACCCATGTAACTTGGACGTGCACCGACAATAGTTAGAACAGCAGCAATGGATGGTTTCTTTTTAGATAAGTCAGCGGCAACATTCTCGAAATGTAAAATAACCGAATCCACATAAGCTACATGTTTTGATTTCGCATAATGGTAGTTATTGGCATTTATTTCATCTAATT
This sequence comes from uncultured Flavobacteriales bacterium, assembly GCA_903860985.1. Lineage (GTDB taxonomy): Bacteria > Bacteroidota > Bacteroidia > Flavobacteriales_D > Crocinitomicaceae > UBA952. The sequence continues at coordinate 31,976 of CAIOSO010000033.1, read as the reverse complement.
TCTCCAGTTGCTCATGGAATTCAGATGGTAAATTTGCCTTACAGAAATCAATTTTATTATCAAGTTCATAGAATAACTCGTTCCACTCAAAATCTTCAACATCCGTGTTTTCAGCTTTTTCAACTAGATTCGCTAAATGCCGAACGGTCTTTTCATCACTCGCTAAAAGTTCAAAATTGATGACTTGATCGAAAATCGACACTTCCGAATCAACAATCTGTTGTTTGCGTCTACTTCCCGCTGATGGCGACATCACAGAACGGTAGGCATCACGTCCTAACTCACGTCCAATTTGATTGATAAAAGAATTAACAAGACTCATTTTATGGTTATTAGTGATTAGTGCTCAGTGAACAGTGAACAGTGCTCAGTGAACAGTCCGCCGCGGCGGATCAGTGAACAGTGCTCGCTCCCCGCTCTCTTTCTCGCTCTCGCTCTGTTACTCCATTACATACTCAAACGGCATGCGCATCTGAATTCCGGCCATGCTTTCAATTTTCTTGATGCGTGCATAGATGGCTTTTAATTCCGTTGGAATAGCGACATCCATTTTGACGGAGGTTTCTTCATCTTCCTGTTGTTGCTCGATCATTTCGGCAATTTCAGATAGCGTATTTTTCTTCACGATTGGATAGTAAATGACTTTTGGCGCTGATTGTCCTTTACATGCGTAAGCGATGGCTTTGGATAAACCACCTAGTTCATCGACAAGTCCGATGCGTAGGGCATCTTCCCCACTCCACACTCTTCCACGTGCTAAAACAGCCACTTTTTCCAACTTCATTTTACGTCCTTCCGAAACGCGTGTCAAGAATTGCGTGTAGATTTTATCCACTTGTCCTTGCATGATTGCTAATTCTTCTGGTGTCAATTTCGCATTCAAAGAAGTCAAGGAATGTTGGTTCGTGCGAACGCGATCGAAGGTGATTCCTAACTTGTTCTCCATGAATTTTCCTGTGTATGGAATCATCCCGAAAACACCGATGGATCCGGTGATTGTAGTTGGTTCAGCGAAAATGCGTTCTGCAGGTGTTGCAATGTAATATCCACCGGAAGCAGCCACATCCCCCATGGAGACAATGACTTTCTTCTTCTTTTGCGTCATGGAAACTTCGCGCCAAATTTCTTCACTGGCAAGAGCACTTCCACCTGGACTATTAATTCGAAACACGACCACATCAATGTTCTGGTCATTTCTGACTTTTTGAAACAACTTACAAATTCTTGCGGATGAAATTCCATCGCCACTTGTCACCACATCTCCTTCCGCTAAAATCACGGCGATGTTCGGCTTTTGACGTTTGACTAATAATTGTCGGTCCGAAAAAGCTTTCAAGGCATATTTCTCCATGGATTGAATTTCCAATTCTTCGTCCTGCGTCATGTTCATCTTTTTCTTCAATAGTCCCATGAACTCATCGCGGTAACGCAAACCGGTAATTAATTTTGCATTGTACGCAGACTCACAATCCAAGATGTGTAAGGAATCTACATGGTTATCAATGATTGCGGTGTCCATACCTTTGTTCAGGGAAATGTCGTTCCGCATGGTTCGCCACATGGTGCGAAGCAAAGCTTGTGTTTGTATTCGACTGGAATCGCTCATATTCGTGCGAAAGAACGGTTCTACTGCACTTTTGAAGTCGTTGTTACTTCCGCGTACAATGTCCACCTCAATGTTCAAATTATCCAATAAATTCTTAAAGAACATCAATTGAACACCGACTCCGGTAAATTCCATGGTTGTGGATGGGAATCCATACACTTCTTTGGCAGCCGAACTGATGTAGTACGCTGTTTGGGAAACATATTCCCCAGACAAATAAGCTACGGCAAATTTTCCGCTCGATTGAAAGTCTTTGATGGCATCGTGCAATTCTTTCGCACTTCCCATACCACATGTCAAGCCACCAAGTTCCAAGTAAATCCCTTTGATTTTTGGATCCGTTTTCGCTTTTTCAATTCCATACAGTAAATCTGGGAGTCCGACTGTTCGATCCACCTGAAAACTGGCAATATCTAAAGATTGGTCACTTTTGTCTTTCAATTCACCCGTCAATTTCAATTGAAGTATGGTTGAATTGCGAATCGCCAATGGTTCTGGTCCAAAGTTCCCGAAAGAACCGATCACGCCACCAAGCACTAAGAAAAAGAGCAAGAGCGAAACGAGTCCGGCAATCATTACCGCGACAAAACTCGGCCAAAATAATTTGCCGAAGGATACTTTTTGATCTGACATAAAATATTATTTAAATCGTGCGAAAAGGTTTGTTGAATTGACTAAATTAAGTTTTAAACTAAAGCGAATCTCATTCGAGTAGTTTGTCCAGAGTGAGCCCATGTTCGTACTGCGGACGAGTGGGAAATACACACTCAATACATTGGTCAAACGAACACCTAACCCAGCATTGTAAGCTGTTTGAACCGAAGTGCCATTCGAGAATGCGCCGTAATCTGCAAAAATTCCAAAGAGATTTGGTTTGATAGGCAATTGAAAATAAAGATTCACACTTCCTAACCAACTCGATGTCACACCAAAATTGCTGGTACTTTTGAAGTTTCCGTAATTTTCCATGCGCTGTTGGGACCAGAATCCAGAGACGTCGTTACGCGCAAAATTGTATTCTTCGTAGAACAAATCTTGGTTACCACGTCCACCACTCATGCTCAATGAATAACGATCTGAATAAATTTGAATTGGCGACATGGTTTGTTTGTATAAAACATTACTTCCGAAGAACGCGCGCAATTCTAATTTGCGTTCCATCTTGTTTTTCAGGTAACGCCAGTCGTATTTTGCAGTAACGGAGATTCTTCCAACTTGCACTTGTTTACCGTTGAGATATTCCGCTCTAAACTTTACGCCAAATTGGTGATCTGGATTTGAATATTGAAATGCATATTGTGCCATCGCTCCGGTCTCCTTTTCTCCAAATTCAGACGTTTTTATTCCGTAAAGTCCTTTTAATAGTACATCTTGACTGATGTTACTACGATTCTTACGGTTTCCAATCGCTGCGGACCAATAAGGTGTCAATGCCACGAAATTCTCTCCTGAAAAACTGTTTCTCGAGAAAGATTTAACCGAAAGTCCAAGGTGTTCTACTTTCAATCCCTTTTTTGGTAGTATCGAGTAAGAAAACTCTGCCATTCCAACTGGTTTCTTGCTGTAGAAACCAAACATTGGCGTAAGGACGTAACTAAACTTTTGGAATGGAAGTCCAAGGTTGTGGAACGTTGCTCCTAACATAAATCCGTCATACACATTTCCACCAAGCATTGGAGTCCAACGTACACTATTGTGATCCGCTTCGTTGTCGCTGAAAAGGAACTCTTGTTTGATTGGTTCGATTTTATGTAGAAGCGTATTCGCTCTCCACGTGTTGTTGTTACGGTTCAATTCTGGAATATCCTTAGACTCGTCGATGATGACTTTTTGAATGTCCTTGAACGGAGTTTTCAAGGTCGCCGCTGTTTGTCCTGGCTCTAACCAATGTGTTTCCACGAGTTGATCCTTTGCATACACATTGATTTCGATTGGACCATTCACTTGTCCAACGTTTTTCACGCGAACCACAGCTCCCTGTTTGCCAATTCCAACATTTTTCAGTTTGTAATCTACGTGATTGGTCGTTTGGATTAAATCTTTGAACAACCAGGAAAGGTCTTTTCCGGATGTTGTTTCGAGTACTTTGCGCATGTCCTCCGGTTGCGGATGTTTAAATTTCCACGCTTCAAAATACGCCGACATGGCTGCATTGAATTTCTCTTCGCCTAAGTAATCTTTCAGGTAAAAGAACACGAGTCCTGTTTTCTGATACATGATTCCACCGTAGTTAATGCTCGTAAACTGATCTGAGTGTGTTTCAATCGGTTGATCTAATCCAAGTGATGCCAAAGAAGAATACGTGATGTCTCCTGAATCATGGTGATCCAAATCTTCCAAGTGGAAACGTCCATTTAGAATCATATCAGAGAAACGCGTATTATCTGGGTACTTCGTTTGTACGTAACGCATCTCGTTCAAGGTATTCATTCCTTCGTCCATCCATCCGTGCACGCGCTCGTTGGAACCTAGAATTCCATAAAACCAGTTGTGTCCAACTTCGTGTACAATCACCACTTCTAATTCCTCTTTCGAACTCGCATTACCAATCACGGTAACATTTGGATATTCCATTCCGCCACCGGCACTGATTGTTCCATCTACCGCGGTAACTTGGTTGTATGGATAATCTCCATTCCACAGGGAATAATAATACGTTCCATCGTTGATGTATTCAATGGCATTTTTCCAATATTTTGCATTTTGAGGCGTAAACAAAGCCCATGAAGTCACTTTTCGTTTGGAGTGAGGCAATTCCACTTCTCCTTTCAAAACACCATAACGTTTGTCCGCAAACCATGCAAAATCATGCACTTGACTTTGTGTATAACGAATGGTTTTCATTTCCGAAGAAGATTCAGGGAAAGAACCTTTCTTTTCTTTTTCCATGTTACTTATCCATGATTCGATTTTCTCTCCCGTTAATTTCACCTGCTCATCCATGAAAGCTACTTCACTTTTTGTTTGTAAGTCCCCCGTTGCACCGATGATGTAATTTTTAGGTAACGTGATGCTCACATCGTAAGAACCGTATTCAGAATAGAATTCACCTTGATTTAAATAGGGAATCGCATTCCACCCATTTTTGTCATAAACAGCTGGTTTAGGGTACCACTGTGTAATTTGATAGGATTGTCCGATGTGTCCCATGCGTGAAATCTCACCGGAAGGAATTTTCACTTTGAAGGGTGTGGTGATGCGAACGCGATCTCCATTGCGCAACGGTGTATTCAGGTAAATCACACAGATATCCGGATTCTCAGCATCGTACTCCCATTTCAACGGTGTCCCCTCGGACTTAAAATTTAAGGAATCGATGTATCCGCGGTCTTCTTCCTTTGCGAAGGTCAATTTTCCATCACCTTGACGGTACAATTGTTTTGCCAAAGCTGAACTTCCATCCTTATAGGCATTCGGCCAAACATGCATGTAAATGCGGTCCAAGGTATTTGGGGAGTTATTTACGTATTCGAAAACCTCAAAACCACTTAAAGTATGATTGTTATCGTTCAGTCTTACTTGAATGGTGTAATTGACTTCTTGTTGCCAGTAATCTTGAGCAAACACATTGCTGGAAATCACGAATAATAGCGCTGAGAAAATAGATTTAAACATAAATAAACGGTATAAATATTTGCGTAAAGTTAGACGAAAAATAAAACCACAAGTTACAAAAAAAGGCCTTTCGGCCTTTTCTTTATTATGTTCAAAATTCTTCCTTCCTATTGAATGATCAAACGGAGGATTTCTTTTTGGTTTACAAGCGTCACATGTACCAAGTATGCACCCGTTGAAAGTTGTAAATTACTTACTTCAAGGCTTGTTCCATTCATCAACTCTTGGAATAATACTTTTCCATTCATGTCCGTCACTTGGATGTTTGCATTCGCAACTTCCGCGTTGAACTGAACAGCAAATACACCGTTAGATGGATTCGGAACAAGTCCTACTTGAACGCTTGTTAAATCCGTTAATCCAAGGTATCCATCTACGCCATCGCAGTTTTCATCCATGTCATTACCTATAATCTCCGTCGCTCCTGGATATACATTTGGATTCATGTCATCACAGTCACCATTCACCAATACGTATCCTGGAAGAGGAATTGCTTGACAAGAAACCAATCCAATACCTGCACCAAATTGATCGTTATCTGAATCCAAATAGTAGGTATTGAAGATTAATCCTTCGTCGTTTGTTCCATTACAGTTGTTATCGAATCCGTCACAGATTTCTGTTGCGCCTGGATAAATGGCATTGTTTGTGTCGTCACAGTCACCGCCGATTGTTACCGTATTTGCTGGTTGCGTGCATGCTAACGTTCCTGTCGCATCATCTCCGAATCCATCGTTATCTGCATCCACATAATACATCGTTGGAGCCGATACTGTTGGATTTGTATCGTCACAGTCACCTGAGTTCAACACGTAGCCATTTGGAGGCGTACATCCTGTGAAGGTTGCCATCAAGTCACCTTGTAGGTCACCGTCCATATCCATGTACCAAACCGTATTTGGATTAATCGCTGCATCTGCATCGTTACAATCTTGACTGTTTGTTACGAATCCAGCTGGCATGGTACACACCAAGGTATCATTTGCAAGGTCACCGAATCCATCTTGATCGACATCCGCGTAATACGTTTGAGGCGCTACGGAGAATGAATTCCCCCAAAGCGAAACATTGTCCATTCTAAACGTAGATGTATTCGTTGCCATCGAAGTCACGTACAAACGGAACGTAACTGCATGAACATTTGCAAACGCTGCTGGCAAAGAAATCGTGTCATCTAACATCACATTTCCATTCCACGCAGAAGCAATGGTATCAATATTGGAAGTGTAATTATCCAAACTAGATCGGAGGTAAATCACTGGTGTTCCACCTGTGGAAGAAACTCTGTGGTTGAAGGCAATTTTCGCTAAGTTCAAGTTATAACACTCATTTCCTGAAATGGAGAATTGATTGTATTGACTTAAATCGATTGCAGCTGCCGTATTCCATGCCGTATTATTAAAGACATTTGCCGTTGCTGTACAATTGGCACCGGAATTTGTAAATGTTCCAAATGTCGCATTCGTTGGTTGCGTGGTCACGTTGTTAGCTAAAACCGGACAATTAGCGACATCTGTAAATTCATATTGTCCCATGTTCACTGGAGACAATGGCGCATCTACACCATTACAATCTTCATCGATTCCATTTGCTTCAATTTCTGTTGCTCCTGGATAAATTGCGTTATTGTTGTCATTACAGTCAGTGCTATTTGTCACATAACCAGTAATTGGCGAGCAACCCACTTGAGATACGGCAAGATTCCCAAATCCATCGCCATCTGCATCTTGGTAATACGTTATGTTTGAAACGACCGTTAAATTCACGTGCAACATACTATCACATCCTGCCGCGTTGGTCAACATTTGCATGTAGGTTCCTGAGGCTGCGTACGTTTGATTGTTAATCGTATAAGGTCCACAGTTGGTAACCGTAAGCGTTGCACTTGTTGGTTGATGAATCGTTAAATTCAAGTTGATGACGCTGTCACATCCCGCTGCATTCGCATTCGCTAACGTTTGAATGTACGTTCCAGTTGCTGAATACGTTTGAGTATTCAAGGTATAAGATGAACACGCTGTGGTTGTAATTGTATTGTAAGTCGTACAAGATGCCGCCGCTGCCGGTGTTACTGCCGCCCACGTAGTTCCGGTACGGAATTCATCTAATTCTAGGTTCCCTGTTCCAGCCGCTTGACGCAAAATAACCGATTGAACTCCGTTCGTTGGCCATGTACTTGTTCCTCCAGCATTTGTAACTGCCGCTGCCGGTTCTGCTGCACCTGGAATTGGATTCACCCACAAAGATGAATTAATCACACCACCTACCGCAGTTGATGAGGCTTTCACAACAATCAGTAACGTTGTACCTGTAGCATATTCAGTTGATACATAGGTAGCGACAGCACCTGTCCCTCCTGATGTATTTAACACTCCCACTTGGAAAGTTCCAGGAGTCGTTCCAGATTTAATGAAGATTCTCGGAAAATAAACCGTCACAGTTGCACCAGATGTGCCACCAAATCCTGCGAAATAGTTTCCAGTCGCCGTTAATCCCGTTGTATTTTGAACTTTCAATAAAAAGGACATATAAGCAGTTGTTCCCGTTGGAATAAATACTTTATTGATATCCTCTGTTCCCGTAGATGTCAAGTTGATTCGATTTCCAACCGATGCTTGCAAACCTGTAAAAGACAAACTATTTCCTGAAGTCGAAGGAGTTGTAATAGCTAACAATTCACCAGCCGTTCCACTTTGCGTTGCCCAACCATTTGCATTGGCTGCTCCTGTAAAGTTGAACGGTTCGAAAGCTTGACTAAATCCTTGGAAACCAATAAATACGATTAAAACAAGTAAAATTCTTTTCATAAAAATTATTTTTTGTAAAGGTAAGAAATCAATGTGTATTTAAGATGTTCTTAACATTAAAAAAGGCGACCGAGGCCGCCTTTTTAACTAATTTTTCATCTTTATTGATTACGCTTGAGGAGCATCAACGTTATCTGATGGACGTTCTGGTTTCGGTAAAAGAACTTTACGAGACAATTTCCATTTTTTCGTTTTTGGATCGCGACCCATTACTTTAAATGTCAATACATCGCCTTCTTTCACTACATCTTCCATTTTCGCTACTTTTTCCCAGCTAAATTCAGAGATGTGAATTAATCCGTCTGTACCAGTAAGGATCTCAACGAAACAACCGAAGTCCTTCACTGATTTCACTTTACCTTCGTAAGTCGCTCCGTCTTCCACTTGTGGAGGGAAAGCGATTAAACGAATCAGGCGAATTGCTTCGTTCATGTCGTCACCGTTTGTCGAAAGAATTTGAACACGACCTTCACCCGTTGCTAATTCTTCAATAGTGATGGTTGTTTTCGTTTCTTTCTGTAAACCTTGGATGATTTTTCCTCCAGGTCCGATAATCGCTCCGATCATATCGTTTGGCACATTGAATGCTTCGATTCGTGGAGTTTGTGGTTTCAATGTCGTACGTGGCGCTGCCATTGTCTCAGTGATTTTCCCTAAGATGTGCATACGTCCAGCTTTCGCTTGTTCCAACGCTTCGATCAATACTTCATATGGAAGTCCGTCTACTTTGATGTCCATTTGACAAGCAGTGATTCCTTTTGCTGTACCCGTAATTTTAAAGTCCATGTCACCCAAGTGATCTTCGTCACCTAAGATATCAGACAATACAGCGAATTTCCCTTCGTCTGCAACAAGTCCCATTGCGATTCCAGATACTGGCGCTTTGATTTGCACACCACTATCCATCAATGCCAAGGTTCCAGCACAAACAGTTGCCATAGAAGACGAACCGTTTGACTCAAGGATATCAGAAACGATACGAATGGTGTAAGGATTATCTTCAGGTAAAACTGGTTTCAAGGCACGAAGCGCCAAGTTACCGTGTCCGATTTCACGGCGAGAAGTTCCACGTAATGGTTTCGCTTCACCTGTTGAGAATGGAGGGAAATTATAGTGTAATAAGAATTTCTCTGTTCCTTTGAATGTTGCACCATCAATTAACTGCTCATCCATTTTACCACCAAGGGTAACGGTTGTCAATGATTGTGTTTCTCCACGCGTAAATACTGCTGATCCGTGAACCATTGGTAAGTAATCAACTTCCGCCCAGATTGGACGAATTTCGTCGAAGTTACGACCATCCAAACGTTTGCGTTCGTTCAACATCACCCAACGAACTGCTTTTTTCTTCACTTCCGAGAAGTAAGGAGAAATAAATTTCGCTGCTTCTACTATTTCTTCTTCCGAGAAAGAAGCTTTCACTTCGTCTTTGATGGCATCGAATAACTCGGTACGTTTTGACTTATTTGCCAAGCCCATACGAGCAACATCTTTACATTTTTCCATTGCCACCTCGAACACTCTTGCACGAACTTCTTCGTTGTGTGATTCGTGGCTATATTCTCTTTTTGGATTTGCAGTAGGAATTTCTGCTGCAAGGTCCAATTGGAATTGACATTGTTCTTTAATCGCAACGTGTGCAATTTTGAAAACTTCCACTAATTCAGCTTCAGAGATCTCTTGCATTTCACCTTCCAACATGTTGATGTCTTTCATTGTTCCTGCGATCACGATATCAATATCCGACAACTCCATTTGAGCCATCGTTGGATTCAATACGTATTCACCATTGATGCGTCCAACACGAACTTCAGACATTGGACCATTGAATGGAATGTTTGAAACAGCGATTGCTGCTGATGCAGCAAATCCACACAATGCATCTGGATTGTTTACACCATCGTATGAAATCAATTGAATCATCAATTGAACTTCTGCGTGGTAATCGTCTGGGAAAAGTGGACGAAGTGCACGATCCACCAAACGCATTACTAAGATTTCAGTCTCAGAGGGACGCGCTTCACGACGGAAGAATCCACCTGGAAAACGTCCAGCTGCAGAATACTTCTCGCGGTAATCTACCGTTAGAGGAAGGAAATCTACGCCTTCTTTTGCTTCATGATTAGCTACAATCGTAGCCAATAACATGGTGTCGCCCATGCGCACCACAACGGAACCATCCGCTTGCTTTGCCAACTTACCTGTCTCGACGCTTATCTCCTTGCCGCCGGTAACAATTGACCTTTTTAAACCTATATTCATCTTTATTTATTTACTAATTAATGTACAAAAAAGGGACTTGCGACATAAAGCCGAAGTCCCCCTCTTTCAATAAAATGTGATCGATGATTGGATTAACGACGAAGTCCTAATTCCTTAACCAACGCTCTGTATTTCTCGATATCTTTTCTTTTCAAATAATCCAAAAGACTACGACGCTTTCCAACTAAAAGTTGAAGTGAACGTTGTGTACCGAAGTCCTTACGATTCTTTTTCAAATGCTCTGTTAAGTGACTGATGCGGTAAGTAAATAATGCCACTTGTCCTTCTGTAGAACCAGTGTTTACCTCAGATCCACCATGTTGAGCGAAGATCTCTTTTTTCTTTTCTGAATTTAAATACATGCTAATATTTATGTAAATGATTATTATGTAGACTGACACCCTTGGTCAATACGGGTGCAAAGATAGCTCAAGTTTTCAAAAGTGCCAAATTTAATTTTTGGGTAAAAAAAAACCTCCCGAAGGAGGTTTTAATAAAATTAGTTGAAATTAGTTTCCAGACTGTCTCATAGAAAGTGGAATGGCAAATTTCGGGATGAAGCTTATTAATGCTAAAATAATTTTTAAACCATACAGATAAACTTCTTTCATAATGTAATAAAACATTAGAATAACAAAAGAACCTGCGATTCCCATTCCGGCCATGCGCAATGTGATATCCATTAGGTCAAAATCTCCAAATATTTTATTTGGTATTAAGCCATTTATCGCATCCATTCCTGGAATCATTATGGATTGAAACATTCCCATGTAATCCATCAAAGGCGCGTAAGCAGAATGTCCATCCAATGCAGCAACAAGCTGAAGAACACTTACATACATCACCAAAGTGAAAAACAACTCCCCAAACAATGTAATGCTACGCGGAATCAACTCATGGCTTACAAAATGTAGAAGGCCATTGTAAGAAGCATCATTTAATTGATCTGTTCTTTTCTTTGTTAAACTATATAAAAACCAGGCGCATACCACGCTGATTAATATACCAACAACCAATCCAACTGCTGCTCCAACTTTTGCTCCGCCAGTCATGCCGTCAACAAATGTAGTATCACAATAATTGTCATCGCCCATTAAATTGGCAATGATAAAATAGAGGCCGCCAATTAACATTGCGTAAGATGCCAATCTCCAAATAGTTGTAATGAACCATTTGAATAAACTCCCGTCATCGATTCTACCCATGAATGGCAGTACTCTTTTATTGTAATTATCATCGATAATCCCAACACTTACATAAGGTAAGTTCTTTTCCATAGTAATATAGTTTAGTAGGTTAATAGTTGAAAGTTAGGTAAAATAATGAGTAATAATTAAAAAAAATTAATTATTTATTAACATTTAAGTTCTAATTCATGTTAAAATTGAATCAAAAATGTAGGAAAAAACGTTTGTAGGAATATTAAATTATCTTTGCATCGTCCATTGGTTCTCGTATTTGAGATTAATAAGGAATCCGGTTAGAATCCGGAGCTGTATCTGCAGCTGTAAATGTCTAAAATGCAATTCATTAAGTCACTGAGTAATTGGGAAGACGAATTGAAAAGGACATGAGCCAGAAGACTTGCCAATGAACAGAGAGAAGACTTCAGATAAAGGTCGGACTCGCCAAGGGTGTTTTGCATCCTAGCTTTTCCTACTTTTTTCTTCTTCTAGTTTTTTATTGTTTCACATTCAAAAAAACAGAACGAATGAAAAAGGCATTGATTACATTAAGTTTATTTGCAAGCTCTTGGAGCTTTGCGCAAAATCAATTACACCAAGTTTTGGTGGTGAATGAAGGATCTTTTGATTACCAAACAGGCGCAATCTTAGAACCTGTGACCATTGGTAGTTATAATCCAACAACGCAACTATACCAAGTAGTGGATACTTTGGAAAACATGCGTTTCGCATCCGATTTAGTGATTGACGGGAATTTCTATTTCGTAGCGGCAGATTCGAAAATCTTTAAAATGGATTTGAATACACATCAAGAAATCGCGAGCATTTCTTGTCCAGGTGTTCGAAACCTAGCAGTACACCAAAATAAATTGGTCGCAACTCGCGGGGAGTACATGACGACGTATGATTCTTATTTACATGTTTACCAAACATCAGATTTACAGTTGATTCAGGCTTTTGATACGGTGACTGGTCCAAAATGGGCGACTCAAAACATCGTGATTGATGGAACAACAGCTTTCTTAGTCGTGAACAATGCGTACGAATGGGGAAATGAAAAAGGAATCATTGGCCAATTAAACCTATCGAACCTATCCTATGGCAACGAAGTTGATTTAGGTCCAGATGGAAAAAACCCGGATAACTTAGTGAAATACGGCTCTGCCTTGTATACGGTTAACAACAAAGACTGGAATGGAACTTCGATTTCGAAATTCGATTTGGCAACAAACATGTCCTCAACCGTGAATATTGCTAACGCCATCGCTGGATGTGGTACTTCCGCTTTAAGAGATAACAAAATCACTTATCAAATTTCCATGGAGACGAGTTTAAACAACTTTGATATCAATGGAATGAATAATATTGGACCAGTAAACGGTATCAACGTAAATTTCTACGAACTGGCACAAGAACCAATCAGTGGTGAATTTTATGCTTCAACGACGGATTTCTTCTCTACAGGAACGGTTTTCATTTACGATGCATTGAATACGGAAGTCCATCAATTCGCTGCTGGTGTTTCACCTGGAACCATCGTTTTTGATATTCGATCTTCGGCAGGAGCAAATGAAACAAGTGCGAACTTTAGTGTTTCTCCGAATCCAACGAATGACATTCTAACAATCCAAGGCAAACCAGCAAATGAGTTGGTTTCCCTATTAGACCTAAATGGTGCTACCGTTCTTTCAAGTACGGATGAAACCTTAAACATTTCGGTGCTTCCTTCAGGGATTTACTACGTAAGCATCAACGGAACTTGTCAAAAAGTGATCAAACTTTAACTTTCATTTCGTACTATTTAAATCCCGGCATTGTCGGGATTTTTTTTTACCTGAAACTTCGAACAAGTCGTTTGTTTATTAACTTTGATTTATAATTCAATTTCACTATGCAAATCATCCTGAATCATCAGCAAATCGAACAAAAAATCATCCGAATTGGACACCAAATTTTGGAAAACTGTTTCGAAGAAGAACGCATCTTCATTGGTGGGATTGCGGGAAATGGAAGCATCATCGCTCAAAAACTGACAGAAATCATTCGTGCAAATAGTTCGCTTGAGGTTGTTTGTTTTGAAATCAAGGTCAACAAAGATGAACCGTGGAGCGAAGCGATTCAGTTATCCATAGACGAAAAGGAATTAAAAAAAGGCTTTATCATTCTAGTAGATGATGTCATCAATTCAGGGAAGACCATGCAATACGCATTAATGAAGTTCTTAGAACAATCAACGAAAGCGATTAAAACGGTTGCTTTGATTGATCGTCAGCACCGACGTTATCCGATTAAAACAGATTTCGCTGGACTTGGATTATCTACCACATTGAAAAATCACGTGGAAGTTGACTTGAACGACACCGATTCGAAAGCTTATTTGCATTAAGATGAAGAAAGTTACCGAATCGAGCTCGCATTATCAGGATTTAGATAAAATGTCCACATTGGACTTATTGCAAAACATCAATCGGGAAGATCAAACCGTTGCGCTTTCCGTTGAAAAAGAAATTCCGGCCATTGAAGCATTTGTGAATGCCTGTAGTCAGCGCATGGCTCTAGGCGGAAGGTTATTCTACATTGGCGCTGGCACTAGCGGTCGCTTGGGAATCGTTGACGCAAGTGAATGTCCACCAACCTTTGGCATCGATCATGGCATCGTCGTTGGACTCATTGCTGGAGGAGATGCCGCGATTCGCAAGGCAGTCGAATTTGCCGAAGATGACCGAGATCAAGCGTGGATAGATTTGGAACAATACAGCATGACTGAACTTGACACGGTTGTTGGAATCGCCGCAAGCGGAAGTACACCGTATGTCCTTGGTGGAATCGAAAAAGCGAAGGAACACGGACTATTAACCGCAGGAATTTCCTGTAATCCGGATTCTCCACTTGCTGCCGCAGTGGAATTCCCGATTGCACCCGTTGTTGGACCCGAATTCGTCACTGGAAGTACCCGAATGAAATCTGGAACAGCACAAAAATTAGTATTGAATATGATTTCGACCAGCTTGATGATCAAACTAGGAAGAGTGAAAGGAAATAAAATGGTGGATATGCAATTAAGCAACCACAAATTAGTAGACCGTGGTGCACGCATGGTCGCGGAAGAAATAGGAGTTTCCATGCCAGAAGCACAAGCGCTTTTATTGGAACATGGCTCTGTACGCAAAGCAGTTGATTACTTTAAGAAAATAAAATGAGTGAATTTGATCCAAATGGCGTCGGAATAGCCAACGGAAATATTTTTGGATTTCCTTATACAGAAAACGAGGCGGATATCGTTATTGTTCCCATTCCTTGGGACGCAACAGCTTCCTACGGAAAAGGTACGAGCAATGGACCTGAAGCTATTTTGGAGGCCTCGACGCAACTCGACTTTTTTCACCCCGATTTAGAGCGGGCGTACGATACGAAAGTATATATGTCGCCTATTTCGGAAGAATGGAAAGACATCAATGCACACTGCTGTGAAAAAGGAATGGAATACATTCAGTATTTGGAATCCAACGGCGAGGAAAAAGCACGATTGAAATACCAAACGGTACTGGATGAAATCAATGCAGCTCACGAAGCGTTAAGGGCAAATTTAAAAGAACGTTGCTTAGCATTATTGAAGCAAGGGAAAATCCCAGCGGTCTTGGGCGGAGAACACTCTACCCCACTCGGGCTTATCGAGGCATTGAACGAAACCTACGAGGATTTTGGTATCTTACAAATTGACGCACACGCTGACCTTCGTGATGCGTATGAAGGATTTGCACAATCACACGCCAGTATTATGTTTAATGTCCTTAAACACGCTCAAAACATGTCCAAACTGGTACAAGTTGGCATACGCGATGTTTCAGAACGAGAAGTATTTTTAAGTCGAGATTCCACTCGCGTTCAAACGTATTACGATTGGAACATTAAAAATGAACAATACACGGGAAGAACATGGTCGGATCAAGTGAGCGAACTGATTCAAGACCTACCGATGAATGTTTATGTTTCCTTCGACATTGACGGATTAAAACCCGAATTATGTCCACATACAGGAACACCCGTTGCAGGCGGATTCGAGTTACAAGAGGTGAGTTATATGTTATTCGCCTTGGTTGAATCTGGACGTAAAATCATTGGCTTTGATTTAAATGAAGTTGCTCCAGGTCCAGAAGGGGATTGGGATGCAAATGTCGGAGCAAGAGCTCTATGGCAATTGGTATGCGCTTGTGAGAAATCACGTCGAAATCACTTAGGATAATGGATCAATTCAAACAATACGGAATCATCTCCTTCATTGGCATTTTCATTTTTAGTGGAATGTACAGCAGTATTCAACTGATGGAATGGCAATTTTTTCCTTATTTGCAATTGGCGATTTTGAGTTTACTCAGCCTATTGATTGCACTCATCAACTATTTTCATCAGGATAAATCATCCACTTCTTTTCTGATATCCACTTGGGTATTTGTGGGATTTGAGTGGCTCATTTGTTTGATCCTATTCAATCAACCGAATTTATTGTTGGACTATGCTCAGTTGATGTTCATTCCGCTGGTCTATTTTATTTATTTCGCTTTATTCCAATTGATTTGGAGGCGAGCTGAACACATTCAAAAAAGAGCCAGGATTGTATTTTACTTATTAATCCCAAGTACATTAATCTTCTTCATCTCTCCAAATGTTTGGAGCGCTGGTGGAATGGAATTAATTTTTCTAGTCTTTCTTGGACTAATCCTGCTCAGCAAACCTATTTCTTCGGTGAAATAAAGGTTCCATATCCCACAATACGTGGCTTCCAATAGGTAGATGATTCGATTTCCACGATGGAAATTCCTTTTGAACTACTAGCGTGAATCATGGTTTTTGCTTGACCTTTTTCGTTGATGAGGATTCCTACATGATTCACTTCTCCCCCATTTGAAAAGAAAACGAAATCACCAATTTGAGCATCTTCTTCCGCTAATTTCGAACAGGCATCAAATTGATCCAAAGCTCTTCTTGGAATGTTTTGTCCATACTGTTGTAAAACAAAACTCGTAAATCCACTGCAATCGAATCCACTTGGATCGATTCCCGCAGATACGTACGGAACACCCAATTGTTTTTTGGCGATGTCAATCAACTCATTTCGTTCCTTTAACTCGGGACGATTAGACACCATGACATTTCCCTTGTTTCCATCGACTTCAATAAGTGGTAAATCCGAGAAAAACTGTTGGACAAACCTCTGCCAATGAGCCTGATCGAAGGTCTTACTTTGTTTCTTGGTCGCTAACCAAGAATCCAAGTCCTTTTTTAAGAAACTCACTTCTGAAATGTGTGCTTTGATGATTTTTTGTCCGACGGAAGTTTCCTTTAATTCCAGTAAAAACGATTTGGCCTGCTCGATCTTTGTTTGATGTCGTTTATACCACTGTTCATCCTGAGCTAATTGCAATGCTGCAATCGCCTGATAGTATGCTGGTAGCTTCGAGAAATCATATTCTGGCTTATCCAATAAGCGCATTGATTTTCGATAAACAATTTTATAATATCCTTGATCATAGAGCATTTCAAGGTGATCAATCGCTGGATTCTGCGCTAGACCATGAAAACTGAGAAAGAGCAAAAAGAAACTAAAAATCCGATTCATTTCTAGTTTGTATATATTTTTCCCTCCGATAAAACTACGGCTGTTTTATTAAACAGTTTAACGAGTACTTTATTGCCATAAATCTCAAATTCCGCATCGCGCATATTGGTGATTTCTTGAATTTTGCCATTAACAAGTGCACTAACACCCCCAATAATATTTCGAAAAACAAAGGTATTATTCTTTAGTAGGTATTCTTTTGGAAAATAGGTTGCAACCTGTATTTTCTCGTCGTTGGTATACGCAAATAGATAGCTATTCTCACTCCAAATGGTCATGTCATCCTTCACATCCCAAAAAGATGTTGAAAAATTAGAAAGTGCAATTTTCTCCCCATTTTTAAACATCCACAAGTTTCCATTTAAGTCTTCGTAAACGATAAAACCCCTACCTGCCTTGTATTTTTTAATTGGAGATAATTCAATTTCAAGAAATTCCCCTTTATCAAACATCATGAAGTTCTGCGTGTACGGGTCTTTAAAACAAAAAACATCTGTTCCTATATTAAAGTCAACTATTTCCTCGTTATACGTTTCAATTTCGAATGTTTTTCCTTGCCAAAAACAAAAATAGGTATTGCTATTGTCTTTGTATACTGCAATGTTTTCTCCCACAGCAGCTGGCATGAGGAGTCCATTCGTCATGGTAACCAAGGGGAGAATTTGTTTATTCCAATAGACATTCAAGGATTGATATCGTGTATCTTCGAAAACAATAATAGAATCCTTCACAACATAACCACGTCCATAATTGGTAAGCGGGGTAAATTTTCCAGCATCCCACATGCGCAATCCATTTGCAATTTTATAGCCAACAAGGTGATCCGAAACTTGGTAATCGACGTTTAATGCCGTCACATCTTTTCGTTCAATCCCATCGTAAATGCGCATGTTTCCTCGCGTATCGATATACGCCACTACCTCATCACCCGCTTTATAGCTTAAGATAGGTTGAATTTCAATTGGTCGAAAAAATCCTTCTTGGAAATTCACGAAGTAATTATTAAAATCCCTTGTCGGGACAATATTTTGAGCGAATCCATCTAGCGTAACTAGCATGAATACCGGAACAAATAATAGCTGCTTAAAAAAACTCATGAGTCAAATTTAACCAATTTTCGGGCCATTATGCTGACTTTTTTGAAAAGCTAAAAAATCAGTTGGAATTTTAGTTTAGCTCAAAATTCTGAAGTACATTCGTATTCCAAATTTTGAAAATGAAAAAGATAGTATTTTTGGGATGTTTTTCTGCGCTAAGCTTGTTAAGTTTTGGGCAAAAGAAAATTGACTACATCTCCTATGATTTACCGAATGGATTACATGTAATCATTCATGAAGAAAACGCGACGCCAATTATCGCCGTATCCGTTTTATACCACGTTGGATCCAAAAATGAAATCGCTGATCGCACTGGATTTGCCCATTTCTTTGAGCATTTATTGTTCGAAGGTTCTGCCAATATTGGTAGAGGCGAGTACAGTGAATTGGTAGAGAAGAACGGTGGGACATTAAACGCCAACACTTCTCAAGACCGAACTTACTATTACGAAATCCTCCCATCGAACCAGTTAGAACTTGGATTATGGTTAGAAAGTGAGCGCATGCTTCACGCGAAAGTGGACATCAAAGGAATTGAAACACAACGTAGTGTTGTGAAAGAAGAAAAGAGACAACGTGTGGACAATCAACCATACGGATCTTTCTTCACGGAGATGTTTAAGCGTGTTTTCACGACGCATCCATACAATTGGGCGCCAATTGGTAGCATGGAACACCTAGATGCTGCACAGGAAGAAGATTATGTAAATTTTTATAAAAATTACTATGTCCCTTCAAACGCGACTTTGTCTATTGCAGGTGATTTAGATGTCGCTCAAACGAAATTGTGGGTCGACAAATACTTTGCTTCCATTCCGAAAGGACAAGCCATTAACTTGTACCGTGATTTCATCAATCAAAGTGATGTGGATTTTGAAAAACGATATAGTGTTTCAAAAAGTAAATTCGATACAAAAAACTTCATGACTTCGACAAGTCCAGAGGCGAAAAAATTAATCACGAGTTACTTAGCACAACCAATTGTCATTAATCGAACAAGCAAAGACAAAACAATTTTAACAGGAGTGACGAAAGAAGTCATTTACGACAACATTCAACTTCCCGCGATTTTTATGGGCTATAAATTCCCAGAACAAACCAGTCCTGACTCGTACGCATTGGAAATGATGAACGAAGTTTTATCAGGAGGAAGTTCCTCACGCATCAACAAAATCATTGTGGAGAAAAAGGAAATGGCACAATTTGCCTTCTCGTTTAACTACGGATTAGAAGATGCGGGAATCGGAATATTTGCTGCCATCGCTAATAAAGATATTAAATTGGATGATATTCAAACAGAATTTGATGAACAAATTCGATTGATTCAAACAGAATTAATTTCTGAAGAAGAATTTCAAAAAGTGCGCAACAAATTTGAAAACGACATCATTACAGGAAATTCAACCATCGAAGGCATTGTGGAAAATTTGGCTGATAATTTCGTTTATTTCGGGGATGCCAACCGAATTAATTCCTTGTTAGACAATTACCTAAAAGTAAGCCGCGAGGACATTCAACGCGTTGCTTTGAAATACTTAACGCAAGATGCACGTGTCATCTTACACTATTTACCAAAAGAAAAATAATCGACTGAAACATGAAAAAGATATTCACACTTTGCTTTCTAGCGTTAAGTACTTGTACAATGGCTCAAGTAGACCGCTCGATTATGCCTACTCCAACGCAAGCAAAAAAAATAAACATTAAGGATTCTGAGGTATTCACTACCGCAAATGGAATCACCGTCGTTCTTTCTGAAAACCATAAACTTCCGCGTGTGTCCTTCGATATGAATATGGGTTCAGATCCTCGTATAGAAGGATCGAAAGCAGGTCTTTCCGATATGGCTGGGTCATTAATTATGTCCGGGACGAAGAACAGAACAAAGGACCAATTGGATCAAGAAATTGATTTCATTGGAGCGTATATGGGCGCTAGTAAATTCTCCCTTTCTTTGTCTTGTTTAACCAAACACATGGACAAAGGTTTAACCTTAATGTCCGATGTTTTGTTAAATGCCAATTTCCCTCAATCCGAATTTGACCGCATTAAAAAACAAAATAGTTCCGGTTTAATGGGTACCAAATCAGATGCTGGATCCATGGCTCGACATGCGACCGTAAAAATCAACTTCCCAAATCACCCATTCGGTGATGTGATGACGGAAGAGAGCTTGAATAACATCTCACGTGAGGACATCGTTTCTTACTACCAATCCAACTTTACACCAAATGGAAGTTACCTAGCTGTGGTAGGTGATATTACCCGCCAGCAAGTGGAAGAAATGGTCAATAAATATTTTGGATCGTGGACTGGTGGAGAAGTATTTAAAGAAGTACCAAATTCCGGAAGTTTTACAAAAGGAAATCGTGTTGTTTTTGTGAAGAAACCTGGAGCGGTTCAATCGGTAGTCTATGTGACATTCCCGATCGACATACGTTCAGGCGACAAAAATCAATTGAACTTAACTGTTTTAAATGAAATTCTTGGTGGCGGTGGATTTGGGACACGTTTAATGCAGAATCTGCGTGAAGACAAAGCCTATACCTATGGATGTTATTCCAGCATGAACATTACGGGAGATGGGTCTTGGATATCCGCAGGTGGGAATTTTCAAAATGCTGTAACTGACTCTGCCATCGAACAAATTTTGTTGGAGTTCCAAAAAATTACGAACGAATTTATAACGGACGAAGAATTAAACTTGACAAAAACGAACATGGCAGGTGAATTTTCACGTTCATTAGAGCCTCCACAAACCATCGCCCGTTTCGCATTAAACATTATTATCGATAAACTTCCAAAGGACTACTACCAAACGTATCTTCAACGCTTAGAAAGCGTTACAAAAGAAGATGTACTTCTCATGGCTCAACAATATTTCACTTCCAAAAACTGTAATATTATCGTCGTCGGGAATGAAGATGTTTACGAAAAGTTAAAACCATTCGATGCAGATGGTAAAATTGAAGTGCTCGATCCATTTGGAAATATCATGAAGGACTCAAAACCTGCAGATATTACTTCCGAGCAGTTAATCGACAATTATGTTTTTGCCCTCACAGGAACGACAACAAAAAAAGATGCGGCGAAAAAATTAAAATCCATTAAAAATTTCGAACGTGTGTACGAATTAAAAGGAGACCAAATTCCATTTGCCTTGAAATCAACTGAGATTTTTGTTGCACCGTCAACAGAGGGACAAAAACTAGAAGGACAAGGAATGGTTTTCCAAAAATCATTCTACAATGGTAAAACAGGATTTTCTTTCAATATGCAGACTGGAAAAACCGAATTGACTGCCGAGGAATTAGTTTCCAAATCGAAGTCAAATGGCATCATTCCAGAAATGAACTTTGTAAAAAATGGATTAACTCACGAATTGGTTGGTATTGAAAACATGAATGGTTCAGATTACTATGTGATGAAAACCATCGATGGAAAAAATGAGTCTTACGATTACTTCAACAAGGCGACGTTTATGAAAGAGAAGACCATTAACATTACGTCAAGAGATGGTGAAACCATGGAATCAACGATTACCTACGGAGACTACAAAGAAGTAAACGGAATGAAATTCGCGCATACCATCACTCAATCCGTTGGACCAATGGTACTTTCAGGTATAGTTACATCGATGACAGTAAATGGTAAAATCGACATGAAAATCTTTGAATAATATTCACTCGATTTTTTTTGAAATGCCATCCACTTCGGATGGCATTTTTTTTTAACTTTAACTCCATGAAAACATGGATTCTCACCTATTTTCTTTCCCTGTCATGCCTTGTTCTATTCGCACAAAACGAATTGGTTTCTGAAGGAAATTTATTCGAAGGTGAACCTTACTTATGCATGGACCCCAACAATTCACAACACCTCGTTGCTGCATGGATGGGTCTTCAATTCAACAACAAAGTCACGATCAAAAGTTCCGTTTCAACGAATGGTGGAAGTACCTGGTCTACTCCAATATGGCAAGGACACATCGTTTCCACGTATTCGAGTGCGGACGTATCTCTCGGTTATGATGCCAACGGATCCGTTTTTATGTGCTACATCGATTATGACAACGTGAATTTTTCAGGTGGAAAAGTGCTTGTTCGTAAATCAGTGGACGGTGGACTAAACTGGGGGAATCCAGTGGAAGTTCTGTCCATTGAAAGCTGTCCGAATCAAGCGTGTATTGATCGCCCATGGATGAGCATTGATCAAACAAGTGGTCCAAGTAGCGGAACCATTTACGTGACCAACGTCAATGCGAATCAACCAAGTATTGTTGTCCCTCCGTATCACCCATACATTTCGGTAAGCACCGATGGTGGACAATCATTTCAATCTGGATTATTAGACGCGAGTGGATTTTTGGCAGGATCGGTCATCACTCAGCCTTTAGCATCACCAGTTGTTAACGCAGATGGAAGATTCACGGCACTTTATCCAAGCTACCTTCCGAGTCAGAGTATCTTGCCTCGACTCATACGAGCACAATCGAATAATCAAGGTCAAACGTTCACGTACGACGTCGCTTTTCAAGGACAAGGATTTGGGACTACAAATAGCTTAGTGAAAGCTGGACCTTTATTAATCGCACATCCGAGCAATGCTAGTCAATTAAGTTATTTCTTTTTGTCGGACGTTTTTGGAGAAACAGATATTGCCTTCATTGAAACAAGTAACAATGGTCAAAGTTGGTCGAGTCCATTTCGGATCAATCAAGATCCCGCAGGAAATGGTAAAATACAAGACCTCGTTTGGGCAGATTACGCCACGAATGGAGATTTGGCTGTTTGTTGGCGCGATCGAAGAAATGCCAGTGCTAGCGGCTACTCCGTGCCGAGTGAAATTTACTGTACGGTAAGAAATCAATCAACAGGTGTATGGATGAACGATTTCAGTGTGAGCGATCAAGCGGTAAATCACCAGCCCATCTTAGAGGATTCAGGAAATGACTTTATGCATGTGATTTTGGAAAATGATACCTTAAACGTGATTTGGGGAGATGTCCGATCTGGAAGTTTGAAAATCTATTTTACCAAACGAGGGATTTATGACTCAACAAATCAGATCGTTCGTTTGCCAGAGCCAGAGCGAATGGTATTTCCGAATCCAGTAAGTACTGAACTTTCTATTCCCAATGAATTCATCGGTTCCGATTTTTATTTGATGTCAACGGAAGGGAAGTCCGTTCAAATTGGCAAAATTGAATCGTCTCTGCTCTATTTTGAATCGATACCAACGGGAAGTTATCAATTACTGATCATTTCGCCAGAAAAACGGTATCAATATCACCTCATCAAGCATTGACATTTAGAATTTAAACGGTATATTTGTTCCATGAGTGATTTTGTCGTTTCTGCCCGCAAATATCGTCCACAAACCTTTGACACGGTTGTTGGACAGCATACGATTACGAACACGCTCAAGAATGCCATTAAAAGTGAACACCTAGCACAAGCTTTTTTATTCTGTGGTTCACGTGGTGTGGGAAAAACAACTACTGCCCGAATATTAGCGAAGACCATTAATTGTTTCCATCCTACGGAGCAAATAGAGGCCTGTGATCAATGTGATTCATGTTTATCCTTTCACACGGGAAATTCATTAAACATATATGAATTAGATGCGGCATCGAACAACTCCGTTGATGACATCCGAAACCTAATTGATCAAGTGCGCATTGCACCGCAAATAGGTACCCACAAAATATACATCATCGATGAGGTTCACATGTTGTCAAATAGTGCATTTAACGCATTTTTGAAAACATTAGAGGAGCCACCGAAGCATGCCATTTTCATTTTGGCAACGACGGAAAAACATAAAATCATTCCTACCATCCTTTCACGCTGTCAAATCTTTGATTTTAGCAGAATTCGCGTAAAGGACATCGCTGATCATTTGGCTCAAATAGCGACGAAGGAAGGTGTTTCTGCGGACCCTGAAGCCTTGCATCAAATTGCGATGAAAGCAGATGGCGCATTAAGAGACGCTTTATCCATTTTTGATCAAATTGTCACCTTTGCGGGAACAACATTAACCTACAAGGACGTATTAGACAACCTAAACATCCTCGATTACGAATATTACTTCAAAGTAATGGATGCGGCGGAGAAAGAAGACATTTCAGTGTCCTTATTGATCTTGAATGACGTATTTGAAAAAGGATTCGATGGACAAAACTTTGTTGTTGGACTAGCGGAACACCTGCGCAATTTATTGGTGTGCAAGGATGCGCGAACATCCAATTTATTGGAAGTTCCAGAAACGATACGACAACGATTTGTCGAACAGTCGAAGGAAATTGAAGCAACACGCATCATGAGAGCCTTAACGATTCTAAGTAAAACAGATGTCGATTATAAATCCTCCAAAAATCAACGTTTGTTGATTGAAGTAGCACTCATGCAACTCTGTTCATTAAAACAAGAGTCTGAAAAAAAAAAGGACTGACGGATAGCGTTGTTATTCTGCCTTTTCCAACCCAAACATTACGAAAATCAAACGCTTCAGCACCTGTCAACAAACCAGCTGTCGTTGCAAGCAAACCCGTTGTTGAAAACGTAGAAAACAAGGTCCTCACCAGTCCACAAGGCGTTATCTCCACGAAACATATTTCCATCAAAGATTCCATTGAGAAAATTAAGGAGTCCCAGCAACAAGGAAATTTAGAGGACCAACCGAGGGAGGGATTTAGCATTGAACATGTTAAAATGTACTGGAAACAGTATGCGTATGTCGTTAAAGAAAATGGATTAGAGACCTTCTATAATGCCTTAATCAAACGCGATCCAGTGTTGATCAGTGAAGAAGTTTTGGGAATCGTGGTTGACAATCAAGTTCAGATGGATTATATCCATGCGGAGTTGGTGGGATTTATTGAATTCATGCGAAAAAGTTTACAAAACTTTCACGTGGACATTCAATTATCCATGAGCAATGAACCAGAAAAAGAAACGAAGTTTTTGACAGGGAAAGATAAGTTTAATGCGCTTGCTCGGAAGAACCCGAATCTGCATACCTTGAAAAACCTGTTCAATTTGGACATCGAATACTGATCATGCATCCGTTATTTCAATCGATTCAACTGAAAGAGGATAGCAGGTCCAAAGTCGAGTTATTCTGTCGGCAATGGGAAGATGAGGCTCCATTCAGCATTCAAACATCCGGCTCGACAGGAAATCCCAAAGTACTTCATTTTACGAAAGCACAATTGATCGTTTCCGCTCAAAAAACACATGCATTTTTCCATTTGCAAAAAAGCACGAAAGCCTTGCTTTGTTTGTCTCCGGATTCCATTGGAGGTAAAATGATGCTCGTGAGAGCCCTCGTTGGAAACTACACAGTGTACATTACAGAACCATCCTTAGATCCACTCGAACAGCTCGCGGAACCGATTGATTTTGTGGCATTAGTCCCTACGCAATTGGCGCATATCCTCAAGAATCCATCTTCATTATCCAAACTTAAAACCGTACAAAACATCTTGATTGGAGGAGCTGACATTTCGATGGAATTAAGTGAGCAACTTCTTTTTCATGGAATTAAGGCCTATCAAAGTTACGGGATGACGGAAACGGTGTCGCATGTTGCACTTCGAGAAATAGGCAAAGAGACCGCTTATCAAGCCTTACCTGGAATTCGTTTTACCACGACCACAGATAACTGTTTAACAATCCATTATCCTGAATTACAATCACAAGCTATTCAAACAACCGATGCAGTGGAATTATTGAGTGAACAGGCATTTTTATGGAAGGGACGAACAGACTTTGTGATTAATTCTGGTGGAAAAAAGATACATCCCGAAGCATTAGAACAGCGACTTTCCACCTATATTTCAGGTCGGTTTTTCCTGCATTCTATCCCACATCCACTTTGGGGAGAGGCACTCGTTTTGGTGACAGAAGAACCTTGTTCACTCAAAAAAATAGACCTTGTCCCGTATTTTTCTTCCCATGAAATACCAAAATTTACTCAATCAGCTACGATGATTTTAACAGCAAGTGGAAAAATACAACGAACACTCACCTTTGAACAAACGGCAGCAGATGCGTGGCTCAGCTTATAAAATTTTTGGTCTAAAACCAGGAGCGAGTGAGGATGAAATCCGCAAGCGTTATCGGAAATTAGTGAAGAAATACCATCCCGATGTGAACAAGGATGCGGATGCGGAAAAAACATTCATTGAAATTCAAGAAGCGTACGAAATTTTAATGTCCGGAACAATTGAAGAGATTGAATATACCGAACAAGCCGCGCAACCATTCCAAACGCGGTATGCCGAATATCAAGCACATGCACGGCAACAATTTCAAGCTCGAAAGAAAAAAGAAGAGGAAGAACTAGCGAAATTGTATGTCCGCTTACAAACTGGACCCGTATTTTTGTTACACCGCATTATAGCGTATACGGGCATGATCATTCTCATCGTTTTATGCCTGGACCTCATATTGCCAAAGCACCAAGTTCCCGGAGTCATTACCTCCTACTCCACAGAAGTCTATCAAAGCATGAATGGGAATCTAGTGAGTTTAGCAGTAACAAAAAATGGCGATCACTTTTTTTTAAATGCCTTTTCCAATCGTTTCTTCGACATCAATCCGTTTATCACCATCGAAAAAACGGCGATGCTACATCAATCTACCGCTGTCTACTCGCAAAGTCAAAATTTTTTGCAGAAAATACCCATTCATTTTAGTTTTTATTGGGCGCAATTTGTGTTGTTTCCTTTTTTCCTCGTTCCTTTTATTTTTATTATGTACAAAAAAAAGGATGCCTTTTTCATCATGGGGTCTTATTTTTCACGTTACGTGAGTGGGATCCTGATGCTTTATTTTTTAGCGACGGAGGACCGCTGGTATCATTTATTCACACTTGGTTTTTATTGAAATGACGAAAAAAGAAAAAGCACATTATGTGATGTCGGAATTGAGTAAAATCTATCCGGAAACACCTATACCCTTGGATCACGACGACGCATACACCTTATTAATCGCTGTATTGCTTTCGGCACAATGCACCGATGAGCGCGTGAATAAAATCACCCCATTACTTTTTGCCAAAGCTTCGAATCCAACCGATATGATTACCCTAAGTATGGAAGAAATTCAGGCAATCATTCGTCCGTGTGGACTATCACCTAAAAAAGCATACGCCATTTGGACCTTGTCCCACATGATTTTAAACGAACACAAAGGACAAGTACCCAATTCATTTGAAGCCTTGGAAGCCATGCCAGGTGTCGGACATAAAACCGCATCTGTGGTGATGTCGCAGGCATTTGGACATCCCGCTTTTCCAGTGGATACGCACATTCACCGTTTACTGACACGATGGGGTTTGACATCAGGAAAAAACGTCGTTCAAACGGAAAAGGATGCAAAGGCACTCTTTCCTAGAGAATCTTGGAACAAACTCCACCTTCAAATCATCTTTTATGGTCGATCTCATTCACCCGCAAGAAGTCCGAAAAAAGAAATCGACTACATTACTTGCCATATTGGAACGAAAAAGGCCCTATTGGAATTGAAGTGATATTAACAATTGTTCATAAGTACCTTTCACATCTTTTTCATAAGAAATTGAATCCGACAATAGAAGGATGATTTTCGAATCCGTATATTTGTTTCATGGACAATCCCGATAACATTCGTAAACCAATTACACGCTTAAAAACACAAGGTCAACTGATCAACGAACTTGGAAGAATACCTCCTCAAGCAGTTGATATTGAACAAGTTGTGCTAGGCGCAATGATGTTGGAAAAGAATGCGGTGAATGACACCATTGATATCTTGAATCAGAATAGTTTTTACGATCCCAAGCATCAATTTATTTACAAGGCTATCCATGAATTATTTGCAACGACAAATCCAATTGATCTAGTCACGGTTACTTCTCGTCTTCAGAAAAATGGAGAATTGGAAGCGGCTGGTGGTGCAGCTTATATTGCGGGATTAACCAATCGGGTTGCATCTTCCGCACACATTCAACATCACGCCCGCATCATATCAGAGAAATTCATCAAACGCGAATTAATTCGTGTCAGCAGTGAAATAATCCGCGATGCCTACGATGAAACACGTGATGTTTTTGATTTATTGAATGCCGCAGAATCAGACTTATTTCTCATTGCCGAGAATAACATGAGCAAACAAGTAAGCACCATGCAAACGGTTGTTCGCGAAGCCATTCAAGAAATTGAAAAAGCATCTCAAAATTCTGATGGTGTTTCTGGAGTTCCAACCGGATTCCATGGCTTAGATAAAATTACTTCCGGATGGCAACGTTCCGACATGATTGTATTGGCTGCGCGTCCAGGTATGGGGAAAACGGCATTTGTCCTTTCCATGGCCAGAAATTCGGCAGTTGACTACAACATGGGGGTTGCTATATTCTCCTTGGAGATGTCCTCGGTTCAATTAGTAAAACGTTTAATTGCCAGCGAATCGCGACTTTCTGCCGAAAAACTGCGAAAAGGCGATTTGAAGGAACACGAATTCCAACAACTGCACTCGCGCATCACCAAATTGGCAACAGCGCCTATTTTTATCGATGACACACCTGGTATCAGTATTTTCGATTTTCGCGCAAAATGTCGTCGTTTAAAGGCACAGCACAACATCGAAATGATCATCATCGATTACCTTCAATTGATGTCCGCAAAAGATGGAAAAGGCGGTGGTAACAGAGAGCAAGAAATATCCACTATCTCTCGATCCATTAAAGAAATTGCGAAAGAATTGAATGTCCCAATTATTGCATTATCTCAGCTAAGTCGATCCGTGGAAACACGTGGTGGTGATAAAAAACCGATGTTATCCGACTTACGTGAATCTGGTGCGATTGAGCAGGATGCAGATATTGTATCGTTCATTTACCGTCCCGAATACTATAACATCACCCAAGACGACGATGGGAATTCGTTACATGGTATTGGTGAAATCATCATTGCCAAACATAGAAACGGGGCATTGGATTCTGTTCAATTACGTTTCGTTCCAGAATACGCGCGTTTTGAAAACTTACATGAAGTTCCAGAATTGGATATCGCTGGGAATAACAATAACGCCGGTTTAAACTCATTTAACCAGGACTCGAACACCTATACGATTAAGAGTAAAATGGATGAAGGTGAGGACTCAGACATATTTGACAACAGTGGTGCTGACGAAAATCCTTTCTAAACCATGCGTTTATTTCTTCTCTCCTTTCTTTTATTTATTTCCCTCGTTGGAAGAAGTACACAGTTACTTATCCCAATGGATGAAGCGCAAACTGATCATTTAAAAGCGTACGGCATTGCGTTTTATTGTCTTGAACACAATGTAACGGTTGAATGGTTATTGAATTACCGTGGAGGATCTTTTCTTGTTCCACATTTAAAATCATTGGAGGAGGAACTGATCATTCGAAATGTGCGTTACCAAGTATTGGCAGAAGGACAAGTGAATCAAATTCGGACAGAAATTTCTAATCCTGAAGTGAACATGGAGATTGTTCAGTTGGAAAAAGCGCCGAAAATCGCCGTGTATACGCCACCGAACAAGCAACCGTGGGATGATGCCGTGACTTTGGTTTTAGAATATGCGGAGATTCCGTATGATAAAATTTATGATTCCGCCATCGTGATGGGACTTTTACCTAAATACGATTGGTTGCATTTACACCACGAAGATTTTACAGGACAATACGGTAAGTTTTATGCGAACGCGCGTTATCAAGCTTGGTATCAAGAACAGGTGGCTGTCGCAGAGAAAAATGCAAAAATGCTTGGATTTAATAAAGTTTCTGAACTGAAATTAGCTGTGGCGCAAAACTTAAAGAATTTTGTCATCGGGGGTGGATTCTTGTTCACGATGTGCAGTGGGACAGACAGTTTCGATATTGCGTTGGCAGCTCAAGGAGTAGACCTATGTGCCGCCGTTTTCGATGGAGATCCGGCAGATTCAAGGGCGCAAGACAAACTCAACTTTAATCAAACATTTGCCTTTCAAGATTTTCACCTCATTCAAGATCCAATGGTATATGAATACAGTGACATCGATGCCAGTGACCTGCGCATAAAAGGACAGATTACTCAAAAAATGGATCAATTTACCTTGTTCGATTTCTCTGCAAAGTGGGACGTTGTTCCAACAATGTTAACGCAATGTCACGTTGACGTCGTAAATGGATTCATGGGTCAAACAACGGATTTCAGAAAAGAACTAATTAAATCGAATGTACTAATTCTTGGCGAAAACAAAGCGGCGAATACCGCACGCTATATTCACGGTGAAATGGGTCAAGGAACTTGGACTTTTTACGGCGGACACGACCCGGAAGATTACCAGCATTACGTTGGGGATCCATACACTGATTTAAGTTTACACCCAAACTCACCAGGTTATCGCTTGATTTTAAACAACATACTATTCCCCGCTGCGAAAAAGAAGAAAAGAAAAACATAGTTTTCTCAGAAAATGGTGCTTGAATAAACAATTTTTAGTAAACTTGCGGTATATTCTTGCGAACCTTCGGTTCAAGCATCTCCAAAATCACACGTTATTTACATACACAATCATTAATGGATCGTAAAACATTAGAGACAAAAAAAATCTCAGACCTTCGTGCTATGGCACAATCCCTCGGAATAGAAAATAGTGAATTATTGAAAAAAACGGAACTCGTTGAACAAATTGCGGGCAAAGAAGTACGTGCGGAAGTGCCAACAAATTCTACTGAATCTGTGGAGGTAAAGGAAGAAAAAACCGATCGACCTGCACGAATCGAACGCAAACCCAGAATTCGTCAAATCGTGGAGGCACCTACTGCTGAAATATCTACAGAAAATCAAGCGCCTTCAGAAGAAACTTTAGAAGAGTCAAGCTCTGAGGCTAAAAAGCCCGTTCACCGTCACGAACGCACGGAACGCAATACTCCACAAGGAGAAACACCGAATAATCAACAAAATAGACGCGATAACAACCGTCAGCAAAACCCGAATCAGAACCCGAATCAAAATCAAAATCAGAATCCGAATCAACAACGGCCACAGCATCAGCGAAATACCCCGGTTGAATCTACGGAAAAAGCAGATGAATCAAACTACGATTTAGTTGGAATTGTTTCAGCAGAAGGTGTTTTGGAAGTGATTCAAGAAGGATTTGGATTCTTGCGTTCTTCTGACTACAACTATTTACCGTCTCCGGATGATATTTATGTTTCTCAGAATCAAATCAAATTATTTGGATTAAAAACAGGTGATACAGTAAAAGGAAGCATACGTCCACCAAAAGAAGGAGAGAAATTCTTCCCGTTGGTGAAAGTGGAATCCATTAACGGACGTCATCCTTCTTATATTCGCGATAGAGTACCTTTCCAATATTTAACTCCATTATTCCCTTCGGAGAAATTTAAACTAACTGGACATGCACAAGAGACATTGTCGACACGTGTCATGGATCTTTTTGCACCAATTGGTAAAGGACAACGCGGAATGATTGTTGCGCAGCCTAAGACCGGTAAAACGATGTTATTGAAGGATGTGGCAAATGCAATTGCAGCTAATCATCCAGAAACCTATTTAATTGTTCTTTTAATCGATGAGCGTCCTGAGGAGGTTACAGACATGGCGAGAAGTGTCAAAGCCGAAGTGATTGCCTCTACTTTCGATGAACCAGCGGAACGACACGTAAAAGTGGCGAATATGGTGCTTGAAAAAGCAAAACGATTGGTAGAATGTGGCCACGATGTATGTATTCTTTTGGACTCCATTACACGTTTAGCTAGAGCTTACAATAC
>CAIOSO010000032.1 GCA_903860985.1 uncultured Flavobacteriales bacterium | reverse complement strand
GCTAAAATGGATTCCATTTTATTACTCGTTTTTCGAACTTGATAATGTAGGTTTTCTCGAACAAAAGAAGCTTCGTGAATCTCTACTTTCTTCAATTCCAAATGTTGAATGATGTCCTTTTTAACGCGCTCAGTGGCTGTTGCCGTTAAAGCTAATACAGGAACATTAGGTTTGTGAATCCGAAGTTCCTTGATGTGCATGAAGCTTGGACGAAAATCATGTCCCCATTCAGAAATACAATGCGCTTCATCGACAACAAGTAGTCCAACGGGCATTAATTTGAAGCGTTCAATGAATAAATCAGATTGACAGCGTTCAGGAGACGTGTATAGAAAATCGAGTCCGCCGAAACGCGCATTGTCGAGAATGTAATCAATTTCCTTATAGCTCATCCCGGAGGTGATTGCTTTCGCTCGAATTCCCCGTTTATTTAGGTTGTCTACTTGGTCTTGCATCAACGCAATTAACGGAGAAACAACAATTGTTATCCCTTCGCGGATTAATCCAGGAACTTGAAAGCAGATGGATTTTCCTCCTCCGGTAGGTAAAAGTGCGAGCACATCTTTTCCTGCAATTGCATCTGCGACAATCGCCTTTTGATTCGGTCTAAACTGATCGAATCCCCAAAATTGTTTTAAGACCTCTTCGCTTTTACTCACTGATACTAATATAGTACAAAAGTACAAGAATTGTCTTGTGAATAAAATTAGTTGTGAAGGAGGAATAAAGGCCGTATATTCGCGCAACAAAATACGCATATGTCAACTACATCTCTTCATTTCCCAGTTGAAAAGAATCCTCATTCTACCTTAGCTCAAGTAGATTGGGACAATTTGCCATTTGGTAGAATTTTTTCTGATCATATGTTCATCATGGAGTATGCAGATGGGCAATGGCAGGAAGGGAAAATTATGCCTTTTCAACCTATTTCCATGCATCCGGCTATGTCCGCTTTGCATTATGGACAATCCATTTTCGAAGGATTGAAAGCATATAAAAACGTAGAAGACGAAGTGATTTTGTTTCGTCCGAATATGAATGCGAAACGTTTTGCAGAATCCGCGGCACGCATGTGCATGCCGGAAGTTCCAGAAGAAATTTTCATTGAAGCGATTAAGCAATTGGTTGCGCTAGATAAAAACTGGGTAACGAATCGACCAGGATATTCCTTATACATTCGTCCATTCTTGTTTGGAACGGAGGAGTTAGTTGGTATTAAACCATCGGACACGTACAAATTCATGGTCATTACTTCTCCTGTTGGAGCTTACTACGCGGAACCTGTTCGAGTGAAAATCGAAGAGTATTATACGCGTGCAGCGAAAGGTGGAGTTGGACGTGCGAAAGCTGCCGGAAACTACGGTGCTTCTTTGTATCCAGCAAAACAATGTCAAATGGAAGGATTCCACCAATTGGTTTGGACCGATGCGAAAGAACATTTGTACATCGAAGAATCTGGAACAATGAACATCATTTTCCAAATTGGAGGGAAGTTAATTACACCTTCTGAGGATTCAGATACCATTTTAAGAGGAATAACGAAACGATCGGTTTTAGAACTAGCGGCAAGCTGGGGAATAGAAATTGAAGAACGTCAAGTTTCGGTAGAAGAAATCGTGACAGCAGCGAAAAACGGAACATTGGAAGATGCATTTGGAGCTGGAACAGCTGCAACCATTGCGCAGATTATTGTGATTGGTTACCGTGACGAAATCCTTGAATTACCAGCGTTTGAAACACGTACCATATCCAATCGAATCAAACAACACATGGATGATTTGAAATCAGGTAAAGAAGCGGATGTGTTCAATTGGAACGTTCGCGTATAATTTCCTTGTGGAATTTTACTTTTCTTTGCGTCTCACTTAAGACATGAGATTCTACTTTTTATTTTTACTGACTTTTACTGTCCATTTCGCTAATACGCAAATGTTGCGACTGACGTGTTTGGATAAACGCACCGGCGATTTAGTTTCCAATGTCGGAATTTCCATGTCCCAATTTTTAGGAGGCGATTCGATTGTCTTTCAAAAAACGGTTAATGGAGTTACTGATTATCCATTGAACAAAATCGATTTAGGTCAAACCTTGTATTTTGATTTTCGTCATGCGATTTACCAAACGACTAATATTGAATTTCATTTCAAGGAGCGCAAGGATACCATTCGTATAGAGGTCCTATTAATCCCCATGCGCATCCAACTATCGAAGGAAGTCATCGTGAAATCTGTTGGTGTGCCAGATACCGTTTTTGGTTCCAAACGATTGAGCGTCGGTGATTTTGAAGTGCAAGGAAACGGTGACATCATTCTTTTGGCTTATCCGAAGCAATTGCAAAAGGGCAGTGAATTGATCTTGTTCGACGGAGAAGAAACCAAGTCAAGTGTCATCCTGAACGATGCCGCCATTGAATTAAAACGAGATTTCCGTGGGAATGCGCATGTCATTTGTAAGGAACATGTCTATGGCGTGTATTCGGATGGAGATCAAATTGAAATTGGTCAAATTCCGAAGGACTATTATTTCAAGTACATTGAACCGATTGTGGACACGAATACATCGAAGATTTTCTTTTCGGATTTCAGTAAAATTTATCCAGCCTTCGATTATTACGTTTACGATAAATTGGATTCATCGTATAAATCCATCGTGAACATTAAAGATGATTTGATGATGGAACTGTATCGCTCCGAATACAAATGGATGGATGTCCGAACGAAGTTATGGGCGAAAAACAAGGAACTCGAAACGGGAATTGATGCAGAGATTTACATTGGAGCGAATTACTTTACGCAATCGATTTATTACCAGGAAGTCTTTGCGCCGATGTTTCATCGAAACGATTCCATTCTTATTTTTAACTATCCCAAGGATGTTTTACTGGTTTACTCCATTGACGGAAATCTGATGGATTCCATTCCACTTTATCATCACTATCAAGCAAAGGAAACAGGGTGGAGGCGCAATGTGATTCAAGACCGCGTGACAGGTTCCATTTATACGACGTATGAAAAAGACGGCTATTGCTACCTTGGACTTGTCAATATAAAAACGGGAGAGATTAGCGAAAAAGTGAAGTTAACCTTTCGCTACGTGGATAAAATCCGTGTCCACAACAATTACGTTTACTACGTTTATCGTCCGTTTGAATCCATTCAAAAGAAATTCCTGTACAAGGAAAAACTTCCTTATCAATTCAAGGGAATGGAGAAAAATTACGGAACTAAAATCTCGATTGACACCGGTAAGTGATCACTGTATCCGCCTAGAAATTTATCGCCAGCATAGGTTCTGAAAGGAACTTTATTTCCTTTGTATTCGGTAATTAAGTAAGGGAAGGAAGAAATTTTACCGGAGTTTTCTTTCATATGAACGGCACCTGTCGACATTCCTTTGGAAACATAAATGTGATCCAGAACGCCCCATTCTTCTTTATAGTTGTAAGTCCCCCCGAATTCACCAGAAGTTGCTGTAATGGCCGGAATCAAGCGTTGTTGAATGATTTGAGGAGCTTTGTCCTGCGGATGGTCATTTAAATCTCCCAAGTAAACGATTTTCGCCAACGGATTGATTTTCATGATCGAATCAATGAACATTGCGCCAGCTTCTGCTGCTTTGATGCGCTTTGGTTCACTTGTATCTGTTCCGGAGCGTCTACTCGGCCAGTGATTGACCATCACGTAGATGTATTCCTTGTTGCATTTGAATTTCGCCCAAACGATGTCACGGGTGAGGGGAGTGGTGTCGCCTGGTAGGACAAAACGGATTTTGCCAGATTCTTTTAAGCTCAAGAGTTTCTTGTCGTAGATCATTCCGACGTCGATTCCACGTAGGTCAGGACTTTCGTAATGAACGATACCGTATGTGGAGTATCCTTCTTTGATTAAATCCGTCAGAACGCTTTTGTTTTCAATTTCACTGAATCCAACGATCATCGGACGATTTAAGTCGTTCATTACTTGACGAATGTGCGTCAGTTTTTCGTTGTAACGCGTTCCATTCCATTGTGATTTAGACGTAGGCAAAAACTCTGCGTCATCATTTGGTCCATCGATGGTATCGAATAGGTTTTCCGTGTTGTAGAAGGCTATTTTGTAGGTTTTTTGTGCAAATGTGCATTGAACAAATAGTACTAGGACAAGTAAACTTTTTAATTTCATAATCTCTTTTTTAATTACCAACTTCCACCGGAACCACCTCCGCCGAAACTACCGCCTCCGAATCCACCGAATCCGCCACCGCCAGAGCTTCCTCCGCCAAATCCACCGCCACCGAATCCTCCAACGAAGAATCCACCGCGTCCGAATGTCGTTCCATTGCCTCCACGTCCACCTTTACGTATGAGCAGAATAACGATGACTATGATGAAAATGAATCCAAAAATGGAACTTGCTAGGTCATTTTTGCGGTTTGCTTTCCGGTAAGATTTTTCGTTGATTTCACCTTTGGCCATTTTCGCTAAAACGACAATCGCATTTTTAATTCCCGTGAAGTAATCTCCTTTTTTGAAATTTGGGATCAGTTCGTTATCTACGATTTCACCACAAGAAATATCGGTTACGGCTCCTTCCAATCCACGTCCTGGTGAGATGAACACTTGGTGTCCGCCTTTTTCTTCGGTTGGTTTAACCAGAATCACGATTCCATTGTCTTTGTCCGCTTTTCCAACACCCCATTTTTCTCCCAGTTCGGAAGCGTAGTGCCAAGCTTCGTCGCCATTGATATCATCCACAATGACTACGGTGATTTCATTACTGGTTTCCTGTTCGAATTGGTCCAACATCGCTTCCAATTCCGCTCCTTGTTCTTCACTGATAATTCCCGTTTGGGAAAAGTTGTTGAAGAATCGAGGTGGGTTAGGGGCGTCAGGAATTTGACTCCAAGCGAAAAGTGCCGTGAAGCAAACAAGGAAAAGGCTTATGATCTTTCTCATGCTTCCGTGCTTATTTCGTTGGATAATTCGTTTTCGTCGTTTTCCATGTAAGGAAAAAAGGATTTCAGTTGCATTCCCGCTTCTGTAATGGCTGCAATGATTCCATCGGCAAAACGATTTTCTTTAAAGAAGTGAATCATTTGATCCTTGGTACTCGTCCAGAAATCTGCAGGAACAACAGCGTCGATTCCTTGATCGCCTATGATGGCTAATTTTCGATCGCTAAACGATACATAAATGAGTACACCATTTCGCAAGGCAGTGTTGTGCATGCCTAACTTTTCAAATACTTGAACAGCGCGTTTCACTGGATCCGAGCTACATTTTTTATCGATGTGCACGCGAATTTCACCAGATGTTTGTTGTTCAGCTTTTTGAATCGCTGCTACGATTAGGTCGTTTTCTTCTTTGTTGATCATTCCAATTCGAAATCAGGTGCATCTTGACTTCCTGCATTTGCTTTGAATCCCTCTTTCTTTCCGAATTCTTCGCGGTTCAAGAACATGCTTGCGAAGAAGCTACGGATGTGCGTATTGTACGTTTTCACGGAACCGTTGTATTCGTCACGTGCGTAGTTG
>CAIOSO010000031.1 GCA_903860985.1 uncultured Flavobacteriales bacterium | reverse complement strand
TTATGGCACCTGTTGGCTGTACGCATTCTTATTTTTATAACCTAGGCGAAACGTGGACAACAAATGGCCATACGGCCTTGACGACTGGAATTTATCAATCCATCAACAACACTGGTGGTTAGTATCCACAAAATCCTGGAATATTTCAACATTACTTGAAAAAACATCCGAATGAGTCAAACCTTGTTTGGCTGATTACGAGTAAGGATAAACTGCAGGTTTTATCAGACTGTAAAGACCCGAAATGGAAGAATAAATACATTGCGTCAACAGATTGCGGTGTCAACGGACTTGGAACCGGATACCGACATGATTCGATTACGTTTAAACGTGTGATGTATACCTTAGATGTGCGCAAACCAAAGGTGCTATTTGTCAATTTTCGAGAGCCAGATTTCTCCGGACATAAAAGCGATTGGAACGGGTATATCCGAGGGATTCAGCAAACCGATTCGATGGTTCACGAGATTTGGAAATTCATCGAAAACGATCCGTATTACCAAGGGAAAACAGCGATGTTTATTACAAATGACCATGGAAGACATCTAGACGGTGTTTCCAACGGATACGTATCACACGGATGTAATTGTGAAGGTTGCCGACGCATCCATTTATGGAGTTTCGGCCCAGATTTTAAACAAGGGGCTTATCTGAATCAAGCGGCAGAACTCATTGATGTCAATGCCACTGTCGGTGAGCTGTTACAGTTGCATTCCTTGAAATCGAATGGAAGAGTCTTGTGGGAATTGTTTCAGTAAGCTAAACTAGGACCCGCAACCGACACAGTCAATGTGACTATCCATGGGACGAACCCCATTTAACTTCATTTCCAAGTTGTGGATTTGATCTTTGATGTCCATGTCGCCAAATAAGTCGCCCGTTAATTGCGTTTTTAACTGATCGATTTGACCCTCTATTTGCAGTTGTTGTTCTTCCATGGTTTTTGATTTTAGTAATTCTAAAAATATTGTTTTTTTTCTTTCGATGTGAAATAATCGTTAAAAAAATATTACTCCGCAATTATATTACGGGATAAATACTACCTTCGCTACATGTTTCAGCTAACAAACCAAAGTCGACGTGTACAAGTATTGCTTACGTATTTGAGGCAACAGTCGAATTCGCGCGCTACGTTTAGCGAATTGCTGGACTTTCTCAATGAGCAACTTCCATTATCGTCACACAAAAAAATAAGTCGTCGGACCCTAGAAGGTGACTTACAGTTCATTCGCGAAGAACTGAAGCTCACCTTGACACACGTAAATATTTCTAGAAAGCATTTTTATCAATTAGAAGAGGGACTTCTCCCAGAAACAAAGGAAAAGTTGCAAGGATTGATGCTGCATCAAATGGCGAAGAGTTTGGGTGTTGCAGAGCTTTCTCCGGACCTTGCTTTAGGGACAAATCTGGAGGGATTAATGGTTTTTTCTTTTGCTGGATTGGATGATGGTGGACGTGCCATGAACTTAGCCCGTGAAGTCGTTCAAAGTATATTGGCTCATGAAGCCATCCAATTTTGGTATAAACCCATTCATACAACGTACCGTTCAAAATTACAGATTGTCGCGCCACTTCAAGTTCGTTTTTATGATGGACGTTTTTATTTGGTGGCCCTAGATTATAAGGACAATACTGAAGGACAATTCAAGCACTCGATTAAAATATTCGCTTTTGATATGATCGAGGATCATGTGATTGCTCCCGCTCAATTGGAAAAAGAGGATTCCCTTTTAGAGCTGGAAACCATTCGTTTTCATCATGCTGACCTCGCTCACAAAGTTGGATTAAAGGATTATTTCAAGCATTGCTTGGGAGTGGCTCGTTTCAAGGACAGTGAGCCGGAATACATCCGAATCAAGTTCACGGATTGGGCGATGTCTTACGTCCGCGAACGCTTATTGCACCGAAGTCAACGCATTGTCGTAGATCATCCAAACTACATGGTTGTTGAATTGTACATTTACCGCACGTACGAATTGGATATGCTTCTAGCGCGTTTTCGTGAATTTGGGGTGGAGGTGAAGTAAGTTACTGCGTTTTCGGAACAATCGCTTTTGGGAATTCCTTCAAAAGATGTGGTAGAGCATAGGCTTTTAGTCCAGAAATCGTCACCACGTTTCCTTTTTCCAATTGCAAATGATGTTCTTGATCCAAGAGGCCCCCCTCGTAGAAGATCGCTTCAATGGAGGCGATGATGTGCATGCAGCCATTTTCTTTGATGAGGTATTCATTGACGAATTTGCAGAGCAATTTAACGGGACTTCCTTTGACAAATGGAACCGGACAGCCACCGTGGTAAACAGCTTCCAAGTTGGTGTGCTCAAATTCACTTTCATCGGCCGTATAATTCGCGGAAGATTGATGCGCTTCCTCAATGATGTCACTGTATATATGATTGACGGAGAAATAGCCGTATTCTTTGATGTTCGCGTAGGTGTTTCTCGGAGTAAAACTTGGACGAATAATGAATCCAATCAATGCCGGATCGCTTCCAAGGTGCGTAACACTTGAAAAAACCGCCACATTGGTCTTTCCCGAATTGGAAATCGTCCCAATTAAATTCGCGGATTTATATCCCGTACAGCTATTGATGAGGTTTAAGCGTTGGATTTTATCCATCTGTTCAATTTGCGGTCGATCAATACGCACAAGTCCCATGTAATTTCGTTTTAATTAGAACAAGAATAGCTCATATTTGTTGAACGGAGGCTATTTTCAACAGTATTTT
>CAIOSO010000030.1 GCA_903860985.1 uncultured Flavobacteriales bacterium | reverse complement strand
GGATTCATCGGACATGATCGGTAAATAGGCACCACCGGCAACACAACTTCCCATGACCGCAGAAATTTGCGTAATTCCCATGGAACTCATTTGTGCGTTATTTCGAAAAATACGTCCAAAATGCTCTTTATCTGGGAAAATCTCATCCTGCATCGGAAGATAAACACCCGCCGAGTCCACCAAATAGATGATCGGAAGTTTATTCTCCATGGCAATTTCTTGCGCTCTTAAATTCTTCTTTCCGGTAATTGGAAACCAAGCTCCAGCCTTGACTGTGGCATCATTTGCAACGACAATGCACTGACGTCCTTTGACGTAACCAATCACAATAACAACTCCCCCGGATGGACATCCACCGTGTTCTTTGTACATTCCGTATCCGGCTAAAGAGCCAATTTCGACTCTGTTTGAATTGGGATCTAACAATAAATCGATGCGTTCACGAGCGGTTAATTTACCGTTCAAATGCTGCTTTTCAATTTTCGCTTTTCCTCCACCTAGGTAGATTTTTTCTAATTCTTGTTCTAATGCGCGAATCTTCAGACGCATTTTGTCTTCGTTGTTATTGAAATCTAATTCTTTCTGTGAGACAGCCATATGTGTTGATTGGGATTCAAATATACGAAATGTAATTTTTGTTTTTGAGGACTATTTTATTATTCTCAATGGTATCTTCAAGCCTTCCTTTTCTTGCTATGTTTCTACTTTTTCCTATTTTCACATATTAATTGAATTAATCGCTCATGTACATGAATCAAGACCACCATATCGAATCACCAGAAAAACAAAAAAAGAGTCGCTTAACCTTGTACATCCTGGTGGCAATGGTTCTCGGAGCAACATTAGGAGCAATCATCCACAAGAATTTCGATGCGGACACTGCAGCTAAATTTAGTTCATACATCAAGATTTTAGCGACGGTTTTCATTCGTTTGGTACAAATGATCATTGCTCCATTAGTACTTACAACGCTTGTGGTTGGAATTGCGAAATTGGGTGATTTGAAATCTGTGGGACGAATAGGAGGGAGAGCTTTAGCTTGGTTTTTTACAGCGTCATTTATATCCTTGATTATCGGTCTGTTATGGGTGAATTTCTTGAAGCCGGGAGTTGGGGTGAATCTTTCTAATGTGGATCTTTCAGCATCCACTGAAGTTACAGAAAAAACACAAGATTTCTCGGTTCAACATTTTGTGGAGCACATCATTCCGAAGTCCGTTTTTGAAGCGATGGCAACAAACGAAATTCTTCAAATTGTCATTTTTGCTATCTTCTTTGGATTGGCCGCTGCGTCCATCGGTGAGAATGTGAAACCGGTCATCAATGCGATGGATAAGTTTTCTCACATCATTTTGAAAATGGTCAATTTCGTCATGAAGTTCGCGCCAATTGGTGTTTTTGGAGCAATCGCAGGTGTTTTTGCGGTAAAAGATGTTTCGGATTTAATGATAACCTACACAAAGTTCTTTAGTTCCTTTCTTGTTGGAATTGCTTCGCTCTGGGTTGTTCTCATTTTAGTGGGATACATCTTCCTTGGAAGTCACCTGAAAGCCTTGTTGAAGCGAATCGTGAGTCCCTTGGTTATTGCTTTCGGTACCACAAGTAGTGAAGCGGTCTTCCCTAAATTAACGGAGGAATTAGAACGTTTTGGCATCAAAGACCGCATCGTGTCCTTCATGTTACCGTTGGGATATTCCTTCAACTTGGATGGAAGTATGATGTACATGACCTTTGCAAGTATTTTTATTGCACAAGTTTATGGTGTTCATTTAGATACGGGAACGCAATTGACAATGTTAGTCGTTTTGATGTTGACGAGTAAAGGCATCGCAGGAGTTCCAAGAGCGAGTTTGGTTGTTGTTGCCGCGACGTGTGGAATGTTCAATATTCCCATCGAAGGTGTTGCGCTGATTCTACCGATCGACCATTTCTGTGACATGTTCCGTAGTGCGACAAACGTACTTGGAAACTCGGTTGCTACCGCGGTTGTTGGAAAATGGGAGGGAGATAAAGTTTAAGTCTTTAGTTTCCTAAAATGGATAAAAGGGTAGCTTGATCGATATCATGCTTTCCCTCAAAACGATGAATACGATAGCCCAATTCTGAAAAATACGCGCATTCAGATTCTTGATTTTCTTTGGAGTAATAAGGGTCTTCTGTCCCTAAAACAAAATGCTTATTTCCTTCCGTTTGAACGGATTTTTCAATGTCGGGTGGAAAAACACTCGCCCAAAGAATGAACTGCTGAAAGCGACTTGGACCTTGATGGTACCAGCGAGCGGCTGTGGCTCCTCCTTGAGAAAATCCCAATAGACAAATCTCCTCAAACACATGGTTTTCCATCACATGAGATAACAGTTGATTCAGATTGCTTAAGTTGTCTTCTATGTCCAATTCACGTCCCTCTTTTGTCATCCATGATGCGCCAACTCGACCACTTGATCCTTCTAAATAAAAGCGATGCATTCCTTCTGGAACGAGTAAGGCGTAGTCTTCGGGAAGTTGTTTGAATTTTCTAGCGAAATACTGCGCGAGTTGACCA
The DNA here is from genome assembly GCA_903860985.1 of uncultured Flavobacteriales bacterium. GTDB lineage: Bacteria > Bacteroidota > Bacteroidia > Flavobacteriales_D > Crocinitomicaceae > UBA952. The sequence goes on along the minus strand of CAIOSO010000030.1, from coordinate 12,188 downwards.
TAGCCATGTAGCGCGATGAGCAATTTACGTTTACTGGAAAAATCCTCGGATAGGTGATAACGGAAATGCTTCTGGAGCAAAATGCTTTGCTCCAGAAGTTTCTTAGGTTCTTTATTCAATGATGATGTGTTTGACGATCGCTTGTTTCGTTCCTTTGATAGATAAGAAATACGTTCCTGTTTCAAATTGTCCAACAGAAATGGTTTCGGTATTCGTGTGAACGATTTTTTCGATTAATACCCTTCCTTGTACATCGCAAAGTTGCAATGCCGCTCCTTCGATGATTCCACTAAATTCAATCGTTACAAGGTCTGATGTTGGATTTGGGTAAACAGAAGCGATGTTCGTGAGTTCATTCAATCCGTTTGTGACACCCGAACATTCACATGTTGCCGAATAGACATCGTTGATGGTGGTCGCATCGCCGTCATCACAGGCATCACCAGGGAACACGCAACTAGTGTCATCCACATTGGCTAATGGATTAAAGTTACAAGCAGTTGGATCCATACATCCCGGAACGATTTGCATACCTACACAGTCACATGTGCTGTTGTACGTGTCATTCATCGTATCTGGATTATTGTCATCACACGGCGCATCAGGATAGGTACATGATCCATCGTTTTGATTCGCTAATGGATTGTAGTTACAAGAAAGTGGATCCGTACAACCTAGTACAATCATTTCTCCAATACAGTTGCAATCCGGATTGATGGAATCGTTGATGGTATTTGGATTGTTGTCATTACACAAGCTTCCTGGGAATAGACAAGATCCATCGTCAATCGTTGCTAATGGATTGTAGTTACATGCCGCTGGATTCATACAGCCAGGGATAATGAGATTTCCGACACAGTTGCAGTTTGGACCAATCGAATCATTCGTTGTATTTTGATTTCCGTCATCACAAGTCGCACCAGGATAAATACATGTCCCGTTATTTTGGTTCGCTAATGGATTGTAATTACATGCTAGCGGATCCGTACAACCGGGAACGATTAACACTCCAACGCAGTTACAGTTTGGACCAATCGAATCATTCATGGTATTTGGATTGCCATCGTTACAAGGAGAACCAGGTGATATACATGATCCATTGTCAACTGTGGCAAGTGGATTGTAGTTACATGCCAGTGGATTCATACATCCAGGTACCGCTGCAGCATATCCGTAGCGGGCGAAGGCAAATTGTGTATTGGTTTGTGCACTGAATCCACCAAGAATAACGCGATTTCCAGGATATAAGTCCATGCCGTACGCATCATCCCAGTTGGCAAAAATGTTCGTGATGGTATGTCCGTTCGTTCCCCAAGATGGGTCAACAGTCCCGTTCGCATTGAAACGAGAAACAACGAAATCCCGTGCCGCACCGATTCCGGCAGAACCAGTTGTTCCGCATGCAAGGATTTTACCATCTGGATGAAAAATCACTTCGTAATACGTGTCACTTTGAGCTAAGTCGACGATTGTTTGACCATTTGTTCCAAAAGTGGTATTCAAAGCCGCGTTAGATTCCGCACGAGATTCCAACAATAAATCAGTAAAACTGGCGCCGTTATTTCCAGATAGAATTAATTGAGAATTGTGGAAATCCACATCGAAATAACGTGCATTCATGGACATGTTTACCCATACACCGCTTGTTCCAAAGGTTGTAACAATCGAACCAGACGCAGAAAATTTTGCCAGCATCGGATAATAAACGTTGTTGATGTAGGCGTCTCCAGCAAGAATGAGGTCTCCTGAAGCTCCTTGAGTTGCACTCCAACACGTAATGTTTCCACCATTGTTCAAGATGTTTAAGCCACCGAATCCAAATGTAGCATCTAACACACCATTATAGTCGCAGCGAGCTACAGCAAGTCTATTTGTACTGAACCCAGGATTTTTGGTATTTCCTGCCAAAATGATTTTTGTTGGAGTCAATAGGATTTTTCGTGCATAGTCCTCACTTGAATCGATGTCAATAGAAAATACACCGGCTGTCCCAAAACTTGTATTCAGGGTTCCGTTTGGATTCAAACAGATCATGGCCCATTTCGGGTTGGCAGCAGTAATGGATAAAGCACCTGCTACAAGAATGTTTCCATTGGACAACACTTCCATGTCATAAGCAAAGTCAGATCCAGCCGAATTTGGATAAATATAAAAACCATTGGTCCCAAAAGTTAAATCCATGGAGCCATCGGCATTCATTTTGCCAACACACATTTCTAGGTTTCCGGATGTTCCGCTCGTACCACAAAAGACCATTTGTCCATTTGGCAATGTCACGATGTCTTGGGCGTTATCCATGGAAGTACTCGTTGGACCAAAACTCGTGTAACCAACAGTAGCGAAACTTAAATCAAGTGATCCTGGTGCTTGTGCAACTAATACTTGAGAAAGTATTAGACACGCTAAAATGCTGTAAAGAAATTTCATAAAAATTATTTTGAATGTAAATTTAATATTAAATTTGGACGTGCGAAAACTCCTTTTGTATGGATTTTTAGGGCTCATGTGCTATCATTTGCTCGGATTCTTCACTTATTTTGAGTGGAAGAAGATGTCCATTAAAAAGGAAGTTAAACAGGCAATCAAACATTCCGTCCCTGAATCTCAATTGATTCGCTTTCATTTCACTTTTCACGAGGCGCACCAACTGAAGTGGGTCAAATCCCATGAGTTTATCTTGAACGGACATTATTTTGATGTCATCCACAAAGCAAAAAATAAGAACGGATACTTCTTTAAATGCATTAGCGATGACCAGGAAACAGTCCTTTTTTCACAATTAAGATCATTCACTTCGTTTAATATTAGTCATTCGGGTGAAAATCAACCAGTAAATGTTTGGTTTAAATTTTTATCTGAGCCGATGGAAACTATAGTGCTCGTTGCAAGTGTGATTAGCCCCGATTTCCCAATGAAATCTCAGCAAAATTGCCTAAATAAAGTTTTCAATTCGAAAACCAGTCTTTTTCAAGAGGATCCTCCTCCGCAAATCCAATCTTAATATTTGTTATTAATCTTGAGCCATTCAGGTTCTTGAAAATTCGTTATCGTTCTTTTCTTTTTTTGAAAAGGACAGTATATTATTTATTAAGAAAATTAAAATGAAAAAAATAGTATTAAGTGCAACATTGTTGATTTCAGCAATGTCCTGGAGTCAAAACATGAAGTCAGGTAAAATCATCGATGAATTGACATCAAATCCGATTTCTGGAGCGAAAGTTTCTTTGGATGGAAAAAAAGTAGTGTTCACAGATGAGAATGGGTATTTCTCCTATGAATGCTCACAAGGAATGAAGATTGCAGTCGAAGCGGAAGACTATAAAGCTTGTACGAAAGTGATTTCAAATTGTGAGGATGCCATTTCGATTCCTTTAAGTGTAAAGAATTTGCAAATGGTGGATCAAGTGAATGTGACAACACATGCAAATTCAGATAAAAATAAATTGTATTTACCAAGTTCCATTGCCACGTTAAACGTGAATGAAATCAAACGCGGTAATGGATTATTCATGGATGATGCCATCAATACCAACATCCCTGGTGTGTACATGCAGCGTCGTACAGTTTCTGCCGGACAAACCTTCAATATCCGTGGATACGGAAATGGGGTTCGTGGTACAAACGGAATGAATAGTAACTTTGATAGTCAAGGGACAAAAGTTTACTTAAATGGAATTGCCATTACAGATGCCGAAGGAATCACCTCAATGGATGACATCGACTTCGGTTCTATCGGAAATGTAGAAGTATTAAAAGGTCCAGCTGGATCTTTATACGGATTGGCAATCGCTGGTGCTGTAAACTTAACAACAATGAAACCACAAGCTGGAAAAATTTCCATTGGACAAGATGTGATGATGGGGAGCTACGGATTGAAAAGATATACAACCAATCTTTCCGTAGGTACTGCGAAATCATCATTGTTGGTGAATTACGGAAAACAATCCTACGATGGATTCATGAAACACACAGCGTCTTCAAAAGATTTCGTTAACGTGTTTGGAACGTTTGATGCCAATGAGCGTCAATCAGTGAATGTATATTTTGGATACAGTAATTCTTACGATGAACGAAATGGTGAGTTGACAAAAGGACAATATGACACCTTGGATTATTCCGGAAATCCTGCTTACATTAAAAACAATGCACATTCCAATGTGATTAGTGCAAGAGCTGGTTTTGGTCATACGTACCGTTTCTCGAAAAATTTATCAAATACGACAACTGTTTTCGGTACAGGTATTAGCAGCAATGTAAGTTCTGCTGGTGGTTGGACAGATAAATTACCAGTGAATTATGGTACACGTTCAACATTCGATTACAAAAGAAACTTAGGTGAAAAGTATTCAATTTCCGGGGTAACTGGAATTGAAGCACAACGTCAAAATTCGCAATCCATTGGATACGGAATGGTGAAAGATTCGAATAATGTGAACAATCCGTACAACATTATCGGAGCAATGAAAAGCAACACGTATGCGATTTCTAAAACCTATTCTTACTTCACAGAATGGTCTTTGAAAATGCCGTATGACTTTTCATTAACGGCGGGTGTGGGTGTGTCAAACATGTCGATTGAGTTGAATGATCGTTTCTATGTTGCTTCAAATAACAATCCAAGCAATCCAAACCATACAACAAAGCCTTCGTCTTACGCGAATTCATTCAACAACCTAGTTTCACCTCATGTTGCGTTAAACAAAGTATTCAATAAACAAATTTCTGTTTATGCTTCATACGGAACAGGTTACAAAGCACCGGTAAGTTCTTATTTCTATATTCCGTTAACTGGAGAATTGAACACGAACTTAAAACCTGAAAAAGGAACACAAATGGAAATAGGTACAAAAGGAAGTCTGTTAAACAAACGTTTAAGTTATGAAGTAGCAGCGTTCCATACCGTATTTACAAATAAAATGACAGTTGTGGCTGTACCGAATGCAGCAAATACTGCAACTTCCTATACGTATGTTGCAAACGGCGGAACTCAAATCAATAATGGACTTGAGGCGATGGTTCGTTACAACTTAATTCAGTCAGAATCAGGGTTCATTACTGCCTTGACTCCATTTGTGAACGCTGCGTATTCAAACTTTACTTATGGTGATTTTAAATACCAACAATTAAATGCATCGAAAGATCAAATTGTTGAGGTTGATTACACTGGTAAAAAAGTAGCAGGTGTTCCACCGTTAACGTTGAATGCAGGATTTGATTTAGCAACGAAAGTAGGAGTTTACGCAAACATGACGTATTCTTACAGAGATTCGGTTTACTACACTTCTGATAATTTGAATCGTGCGAATAGCTACAGTTTAGTAAATGGTAAGATTGGATACCGCAAAGTATTCGCAAACCACTATAGCATTGATGCTTATTTTGGAGCGAACAATATCACGAGTCAACAATACTATGTAATGTTATTTGTGAACCAAACTCCAGATGTTTATTTGCCTGGTCCAACAAAAATTAATTTCTTTGGAGGAATCAATTTCAAATACATCTTTTAATTCTTAATTTTAGAGAGGCGGCCAATTGGTCGCCTCTTTTTTTTGCTTATGAAATCAATCCATAGTTTAATCGTCGTTTTTTTGTTCGTAGCTTGTTCTACACAAGAAAAAAAGAACATAGACAATGCTCCACGCATCGTTTGTTTAGCGAAGCAATACAACGAAATCATTTATGCTCTTCATGCAGAAAAAGATTTAGTAGGTGTAGATTTGTCTAGTGTCTTTCCAAGTCAAATCAACAAACTCCCAAAAGTTGGTTACCACCGAGCGCTTTCTGCAGAGGCCATTCTTTCTGTTAATCCAACCTTAATAATTCACGACGATAACATTGGTCCAGATCACGTAGTGAGTCAATTGGAAAAAATGAAAATACCCATGAAAGTTTTTCATGCAAAGTCAAAGGATATTAGCACAACAAAAAAGCTCATGCATGAAATGGGTGCTTATTTTCACAAAGAAAAAGAAGCGAAAATCCTTGCTCAAAATTTTGAAAACGACGTGAATGAAGCCATTCAATCATCAGGAAAATATTCAGACAAACCAAGTGTCTTAATTATTCACTTTGGACAAGCGAAAAATCATTATTTGCTGGTAACTCAAAAAAGTACAGCGGCGAAAATGATTGATTGGGCTGGAGGAAAACTTAGCGTTACAGGTGAAAAGGGTATGCGTGTTTTATCAGCGGAGGCCATTGCTTTGGCGAATCCAGATGTGATATTGATGACGGATTTTGGATTTGACCGACTTGGATCGCTTGAAAAAATAAAAGACTTGCCGGGTTTGGCAGAAACGAAAGCTGCAAAATCGAATCGAATCTATCGTGTAAATGAATTTGATATCATGTACCTCGGGCCAAGATCTGGAAAAAATACCCTTAAAATTCAACAATTGATCCATGGGAATTAATCCACGATTTATCCTTTTCCTTTTTCTGCTGTGTTCGGTGTTCATCATCTTTTTTTCGGCAATATTTGGGGCTGTCTCCATCGATTTTTCCGCAATGACCAATGCCTTGTCAAAATTGGTTTTCAAAAGTGAACTAAATTTAACAGAACGCATATTTGTGGAATTACGACTTCCACGTGTTTTGTTGGCCTTCTCGACGGGTGCCATTCTTGCTTTAGGAGGTTCAATCATGCAGTCACTTTTTAGGAATCCAATTGTTGAGCCTGGCTTGATTGGGACATCTAGCGGTGCTGCATTTGGTGCAGCCGTTTTTATTGTTTTTGGGGCTAGTTTAAATGTGCAAATGACTGCATTTGCTCTTCCTGTTTTTGCATTCCTTGGTGCACTTTTAGCGTCCATTTTAGTATTTTCATTTTCGTATCAAAAAACAGGAATGAATGTCCTGGGTATTTTACTCATTGGTGTGGCGTTAAACGCACTTTTTATAAGTGGAATTGGTTTTCTATCCTATATTTCTCGTGATCCACAAGCGCGTTCAATTACCTTTTGGAGCTTAGGTAGCTTATCGGGAGCTAATTGGCAAAATACTTTTGTGGTTTGGGTAACTTTGGCACTTTCTTTCGCTGGGTTAACCCCACTAAATAAACAATTACAACTATTTTCGTTGGGAGAAGAAAATGCTCTTTATTTAGGGGTAAACGTCTCGCAATTGCGCATAAAAGTGATGCTTATAAATGTTATAATGGTCTCCATTGCAACAGCTTTTGTAGGTGTGATTAGTTTTGTGGGCTTAATCATCCCACATATTTATCGATTTATTGCTGGATCATCAACTCGTTTTAGTTTAATTAACACAGCTATGTTAGGTGGAATGTTTCTATGTTCCGCAGATCTTTTAGCGCGGGTATTATTTGCCCCAGCGGAATTGCCAATAGGAGTTGTGACAAGTCTTGTCGGTGTACCTGTATTCATTATCTTATTAAAACGAACTCATGTCCTTTGATGTCCAATTTCATCATGTCTCTGTGGACATAGCAAAAACTCGAATTCTGAACGATATTTCCTTTTCAATGAAACCTGGCCTTTTAACAATGGTGCTTGGGGCAAATGGATCCGGGAAATCTACGTTATTGAAAACATTGGCTAAGAATATACCTGTATCTTCCGGAGAAGTTATGATTAATCAGTCTCCATTGTCCAAAATTCAACTTTCTGACTTCGCAAAATACCGAGCTGTATTAACGCAGCAAACAACGATGTCATTTCAAATGAAAGTGGAGGAGATTGTACTGATGGGACGCTATCCGCATTTTAATCAAGTACCAAATTCCATTGATTTAAAATTGGTAGAAGAAGCATTGAAACTTTTTGAATTGGATGAATTTCGAAATCGAAAATACGATACATTAAGTGGCGGTGAACAACAAAGAGTTCAGTTTGCTCGCGTTTACGTTCAAATTGCACACATAACGATAGGTGGAATATTATTGCTAGATGAACCCTTAACATTTCTTGATGTCAAACACCAAGTTTCATTTTTACACTTGCTGCGAAAAATTGTTTTGGGAAAGCAGTTGACATGTTTAATGGTCATTCATGACATCAATCTAGCGATGAACTATGGTGATTATTTTCTCTTTTTGAAGGACGGAGAATTATTGGCCAAAGGATTAAAATCAGAGGTGCAAAATGCAGATCTTATTAATATGGTCTTTGAATTAAATGCAACCATGATTCAGCATAAGGATTTAAACTTCTTTTCTTTTTAGTTTTTTAACATCCCGTATTTCTGCTCCTGTGGAATATAGAAAAAGTGAAAAGCCACTTTGGATGTCTTCGTAACTTTCGGTTCGTAGGTGTTTTTGTCCGCATTGGCTGGAAGTTTCTCCAAGGTCGATTCGTACAAAACGATGTCCTTTTCTGGACCATATTTCCCTGCGGTATATTCGAAGGTATAGGCCTCCGTTTTGTCTGTTCCGAGTCCGTCGAAGGTTTTCCATTCGAACACTTTTCGTGGTGTGTGATTGGAAACCGTGAATACATCCCTGAAATTCGCGTTGCGAATGCGGTAATCGATGAGAATGTCTTGGTAAGACTCTGCGCTAACTGAAGCTAAATTTACTTTTAAGGGAACCAAAGCGGAAGATGGAATGGCAATAGGAGGGGAGATGAGCTTTAATCCACCGTCGTAATAGAAGATGTAATTGTAATTGCCCATGAAGGCCATCTCTGCGGATTTAGCTGGATTCTCGGATTTCATCGCTTCGTCCATGGCAAATTGCTTGCGGTTGACAACGATAATGGCATCTACTTTTCCATCTGCATCTAGTTTTCCCTTGATGATTTCTAGGCCGTATTTCTCTGTTCCTAAAATCGACAAACTGGACTCCACATGTCGTTTTGCGTATTCGTTGAGTGGTAATTTTGAGAGGTCCTCCTGTGGGTTTTCATTAAAAACTTCCACATCTTTCGTCTTATCTTCACACGAAGTTAGGACCAATGCCATAAAAAGTAGGATTGAAATAGCTTTCATTTCACAAAGATACAATTCTATCAAGTGAAATTTGTGGTTTTTTATCAAATTTTTAACCTATTGATAAACAGATAAATAAGCTTATTTATTTAATGAATCACGCGATTATTTTACTCGTTTTGAAACCTTGGAATGATTCTTGGCGTAAAGGCTCTCAACAAACAACAAAACGATGACAACTTCTTTACAATCCTTAAGAACAAAATCAATTAGTCACGCTCAATTGAAATTGTCGAAACACCGAGAACTTGGAACAAAAAGTCCAATGAATGTTTTTGAAGTAGCTGAATTGCTAGACAGTATTAAATTCGCGGAATTTAAAATTCAGGATGAAAAAAATTCTTTCGACTTGATTTTGAATTAAAAAGAGAAATTTTATAAGTTGAAGAGCCTTCCCGAAAAGGAAGGCTTTTTTAATGCGCTATAACTGCGGATCCAATCAATACCCCATCGAGGTACCACGCTGCAAACTGTCCAGGTGTAATTCCTTTTTGTAAGTCATCGAAAAGAATGTAGTATTCTTCGTTTCTCTTAATCAAAGTCCCTGATTGTAAGGCTTGTCGGTATCGTATTCTCATTTGACACTTTAAGCGATTTTCAGCATCAAATACCTCTGAACGAATGATCCAATTTAAGGTACTTACCTCCAATTTTAACGCGATGCGATTCAATCCAGGATGCTCATCTGTTTGTCCCGAATAAACGGAATTTGTTTCCGTATTGATGCCAATCACGAAACTCGGTTCAGGACGACCGCCAATGTGTAATCCTTTGCGTTGACCTACCGTGTAATAATGCGCACCTTGATGCGTAGTTACTTTTTGTCCGTCGGATTCTTGGTATTCAAAGGGAGCCGCTAATTGTTCGATATGCTCCTCATCTCTTGGAATGTCTTCATACGCGAGAAATTGTGGCATGTCCATCGGAATTTCAATCACGTTTCCTTGCTTCGGTGCTAACTGTTGTTGCAAGAAGGTCGGTAGGGCAATTTTACCGACGAAACACAGTCCTTGTGAATCCTTTTTGGTTGCGGTAACTAAATCGTGTTTTAGTGCGATTTCCCGTACTTCAGATTTCTCTAATGCACCAATAGGGAATAGTGCCTTGGAAAGTTGCTGCTGACTGATCTGACAAAGAAAATACGATTGATCTTTGTTTTTATCCGCTCCAGCAAGTAAGCTAAACGTGCCATCTGGATTTTCCTGTTTTTGACAATAGTGTCCGGTTGCTACGTAATCTGCTCCTAATTCCATCGCTGCCTTTAGAAATACATCGAATTTGATTTCTCTATTGCATAATACGTCAGGATTAGGCGTTCTACCGCGTTCGTATTCCATGAACATGTAATCGACAATGCGACTTTTGTAAGCTTCGCTTAAATCGATGACTTGAAACGGAATCCCAAGTTGCTGGGCGATTAATAACGCATCGTTGGAATCGTCAATCCATGGACATTCATCTGATAAAGTCACCGATTCATCATGCCAATTGCGCATAAACATGCCAATGACCTCGTAACCTTGTTCTTGCAACAACAAAGCACTTACACTGGAATCAACGCCACCAGAAAGTCCAACAACCACTCGTTTCATAGAGCAAAGTTACGCAAAGCCGAGCTGAGAAATAGGTAATTTGGGGATAATTTGAAAAGAAATACGTTTTCTATTATTGGACTTTACAAATTTTAGAAACACAATTCATTCCGTCAATCGCAGCAGATACAATTCCACCGGCGTAACCTGCGCCTTCTGCACATGGATATAAGTTGGAAACGCTGATGTGTTGCCAGCTCTCCGGATCTCTGGGAATCAATACTGGTGAAGATGTTCTGGATTCTGGTGCATGAATCACCGCATCATTTGTGATGAATCCAGGCATTTTTTTATCGAAGTCAATGAAGGCTTGTCTCAAACGGTCTAATATGAACGGAGGGAAGATCTCATCCATTTCAACGCTGATAATTCCTGGCTGATAGGAGCTTCTTGGAAATTCAGTGGATTTTTTCTGCTGAACGAAATCCTTTAAACATTGCGCGGGAACTTTTTGCGTTCTTCCGGCGGCTTCCCAACTTGCTTTTTCAATGGATTGTTGAAATTCCAAACACACAAATGGATGTTCTGGATTCGAAAAATCTGTCGGATCGATGCTCACCACAATTCCTGAATTCGAATAGGGATTATTGCGTTTGGATGGTGACCAACCGTTCGTAACTACTTCTTGTTCATCGGTTGCACAGGGAGCGATAATTCCACCTGGACACATGCAAAACGAGTAAACGCCTCTTCCATCAACCTGCGTCACTAACGAGTAGGAGGAAGGAGGAAGGAATTCGTCGTTTAAACGTCCGTGGTATTGCAATTTGTCGATAAACGCTTGTGTGTGTTCCACACGAACGCCTAGCGCAAAAGGTTTGGCTTTGACTTCGATGTGTCGTTTGTGCAACAAGTGAAAAATGTCCCTTGCGGAATGACCTGTGGCTAAAATCACGTTCGAAACACGTACTTTTTGCTGTCCATTCAATTCCAATTCAACGATGCGTCCATGTTCAACGAGTACATCAGTTAACTTGTGTTCAAAATGAATTTCGCCACCACAAGCGATGATTTGTTCGCGAATTGCTACAATCAACTGTGGAAGTTTATTCGTTCCAATGTGCGGATGTGCATCCACTAGAATGTCTTCTGTCGCGCCAAACTGAACCAGTAACTGCATGACTTTTTGCACATCGCCACGTTTTTTGGATCGTGTATAGAGCTTGCCGTCGGAGTAGGTTCCAGCGCCACCTTCCCCAAAACAATAATTCGATTCTGGATTTAAAATCGACGCTTTGGTTAATTGTGCTAAATCACGACGGCGGTTTCGAACATCCTTTCCGCGTTCAAAAAGCACGGGTTTTTTGTTATTCAAGATGGCTTCCAGAGCTGCGAAGAGTCCTGCTGGACCAGCGCCAATAATGTGAATTTCTTCGGCGTCTTTGACTGTTGGGAATCGATAGGATTCAAATCGTGGACTTACTTCCTCATCCACCCACGTCTCAAACGATGCATTGACTTTGATGTGTCTATTTCGCGCATCGATACTGCGTTTACGCCATCGATACGTCAAATTTTGTTTGGGAGAAATTCCAAGTTCTTGACGAATGCGATTTTCTAGATAAGAATCGTCTTTTGCTTCTTCAGGGGTACAGGAAAAACTAATTTCGTTCATTATCCTTCGAATATGATGGAAAAACACCATCC